>JBCCZC010000016.1:0-27445 GCA_039188505.1 Pseudomonadota bacterium
ATCGTTGGCCCGATCACGTTTTGAAGCGCCAGCAGCCACCACTTCTGCCCGATGCTCGGGCGGCCTTCGATCGGCGTGCTGCCTAACGAGCATTCCAACCTCATCGGGCTCTCGAAGTACTCGCGCCTGGCCGAGTGGATCATGAGTCGCCCCCAGATCCCGGAGGAGGCGATTACCCAGGTCGCGGACCTGCTGACCCACAAAGTAAGCCCGGACGGGCTGGCGGTGGTCATGGAAGCGCACCATTTCTGCATGTATTGGCGTGGAGTCAAGAACAACGAGACGAAAATGATCAAGAGTGTGATGCGAGGATCGTTCCTGAAGGATCACACCCTCCGGCGCGAGTTCCTCACACTTCTTCGTCTGAAAGATTAAGGGGCTCGAATCATGCTCGTCCGACTGCTCTACGCCAGCTGCGCCGCCGAAGAGATCACCAGCAAGGAACTCGACGACATCCTTGAGAAATCCCGCGAGAACAACCCCGATGCCGGCATCACCGGCCTGCTGTGCGTCGCCGATGATGTCTATATCCAGGTGCTCGAAGGTGGTCGTGTGGAGGTCTGCGATCTCTACAACACGATCGTCCGCGACGGCCGACATAGCGACGTCTGTCTGCTCCAGTTCGAGGAAATCTCCGAGCGGCTGTTCGGGCAGTGGACGATGGGGCGGGCGGATATCTCCAGGATCAACCCCGTGCTGCTGCTGAAGTACTTCGAGAAGCCCGCGCTCCACCCCTTCGACGCTTCGGGGAACGCCACGATGGCATTGCTCACGGAGATCGAGACGGGCGCGATCGTCACGCGGCCGGAATAGGCCTCGCTCTGCGGCTTCGGCTGCCGGCAGGCGAGGCTCGGCCCGCTACAGCACGATCGCGAGGTTGAAGCGCGCGTCCAGCTCAGCGGCCGCGCGCGCGTAAGTCAGCGCCTCTTCGAGATCCTCGAGAACGCCGTCGCAGTCATTCCTGATCAACCCGAACTTGGGGCGAGCGCCTCGCACGTGCGCGGTCAACGCCGCCAGCAGCGCGACGGCGGCGCTCGCATCCACCCATCGGCCGTCTCGCGCCATCAGCTCGTCCGTGCTCTGCATGCCCTCGGGGAGCGCCAGCTGATCGAGGTTGACGCGGAGATCCGTGTCGTCCCACAGGGAAGAGAACGCGTCGTGATCCAACTCCCGTGCGATCCTGTCCAACCGCCGCTTGTGCCGGAACAGAAAAAGCAGGTCCGCCCCCTGGCTCTCGACGCCTGTCCCCACCAGGCGATTGGCCCACAGCACGGTGCTCATGGGGATCGGTCCGCCTACTCGAAGCCCGTCCCGAAGACGGTCTCGGCGTTGCTGAAGACGGTCGCGAGCCCCGTGTCGTCGCCGGCAGACGGTGAGCCCACGGCGACCTGGTCGCCGTCGAAACCGACCGCGGAGCCGAAGGCGTCACCGCTGTCGCTGCTCTCGCTCGAGAACTTGTCGACCTGGTTCCAGTCCGCGCCGTCCTGCTGGAACAGGTAGGCAGCACCGGTCCCGGCCGTCGAGCCCGTCGCCTGCGGCGCGCCTGCGATCAGCAGATCCCCGTTGAGCGCGATGGCGTCGCCGAGGCCTGCGCTGGCGACCGGGTCCGCAGCGAGCAGCACGGCCGTCTGCACGACGTTCTGCCCGTCGAAGGCGAAGACGTGGGCCGCCCCGGCGTCCTCCTGGCCGGCGAGGTCCGAGCCCGGCGCACCGACCGCCAACGTCGTCCCCTCGATCGCCACGGCGGTACCGAAGCTGTCGCCTGCCGCCGCGCCCGGATTGGTGAACTTGCCAACGTTCGTATAGCCCCCGCCCCCGACCTCTTCGAAGAGCTGCGCCAGGCCGCTGGTGATGCCATTGAGCGCCTGGTTGGGTGCTCCGGCCACGACGAGCCCCTCGGAGGCCGCCACTGCCGTACCGAAGCCGTCGCCGGGCGAGGCTTCAGGATCCTGCAGGATGGCCTGCTGGGTAAACGAGGAGCCGCCGAACACGACCGCCGCGCCGCCGGTCTCGGCTGCTGGCGCGCCGACGACCATCGTGTTGCCGTTGATGGCGACGCTGGCGCCGAAGCTGTCGGCGCCATTGCCCCCACCGCCACCGAGGTTGGTGGCGACCAGAGCCTGGATGCCGCTGGGGTCGCCGCCGAGGGGCAGAACGTAGGCTGCGGGTTTGCGTCCCGAGCCACCGCCGCCCTTGGCTGCGGGGCCGGCGCCCGGGGCGCCGATGGCGAGGCTCTCGTCGTCGCAGGCGAGCGCCGCGCCGAACATGTCGCCGTTCTCCGGCTCGTCCGCGAAGATCTTCTCGTCGAAGACGTAATTCCGGCCCTCGCGCACGAAGGCATTGACGGCACCGGCGTCGGGGCCGGCGTCATCGTCTCCGGGGACGCCGACATAGAGGCGGTTGCCGCAGAGCGCGATGGCTCGACCCGCCTCGTCGAGGGCTTCGACATCGGCCGGCGTCAGGACCTGTTCTGCTTTCAGTCGCAGGACGATGGCGGTCACCTCGCCGTTCTCCGGCACGGTGATGGGCGTTCCGTTGACCGCGTCGATGTCGCACTGCGTGCCGCCGCAGTCGAGTCCGTCGAAGATCTGGTTGATGAAGCCCGTCCCCTCCGCATCGGTGACCACGAAGTAGTCGCCGGGGTCGAAGGGACCGGCCGCAAAGGAACCGTCGTCCGCGCTGGCATCGCGGCTCACGAGGACGCCTTCGCTGTCGAAGAAGCGAATGGCCACGTCCGCGATCGGGGCACGGTCGGTCGCCGCGACAACGGAGCCCCGGATCGTGCCGCCGGGAAAGACGGTGATGTCGATCGGGCCGTCCGTGACCACGCCGCCCGAGACCGTCACCGGCGTTCCCAGGGTGACATCGCAGCCGCCGGGGCAGGGAAACCCGTCGAAGAGGCCGTCGACGAACCGCAATCCCGTGAAGTCGAAGATCCCGGGGCCCTCGAACTCCTGCATGTTCGAATTGCGCGAGTCCAGGAAGACCGTGGCGACAAAATAGGTGCCGTCGGGGAGTCCGTTGCGGGCCGCGTAGCCATCGGTCCCGAAGGGGCCGAAGCCGGCATACAGGCCGTTGGCGTTGTAGAAGTCTGCGCCGGCGGGCACCGTTTCCATGGTCACGCCATTAATCACGGCGCCGGTGACGATGGCGCCGAGGTCGAGCGTGAAAATCCGATCGTCGAGTTCTTCCCCGGGACCGGTGATGACGATCGGTGATTCCGCACCGACCGGACAGCTTCTCCGCGGGCAAGGGGTGCCGTTGTGGGTCTCGTCGATGTAGCCGAGATTGCTCGTCGTCGCCGCCGTCAGCACATACTGGCCTGGCGGCAGGAGAATGCCGAATCGATCGCCGAACTGGAACGCGACGTTCAGGAAGCGGCCGCTGGTGTCAGTGACCTCGGCACGTCGAGCGAAGCCACCGGTCAGCGGCGTGCCGGCGGCGTCCTGGAGCTGTCCGCCGATGAAGCTCGCCGGATCCAGGGTCGCGTTGATGTTGCGGATGCCCCCCGAGCCGACGTCGAGGGGCGTATCGACGCCCGCGAAGCAGGCGTTCTGGAAATCGCAGTAGACCGGGAAGCCTTCCCGCGTGGCGGAGTACTGTTCGCGCGTGTACTGCCCGAGGAAGTTGCCTTCGCCATCACCGGCCGCAAAGGTGACCCGATAGCGTCCTGGCGGAACCTGGATCTCATAGTCGCCATTCGAGTCGGTCAAGCCTTCGAAGACAAGGTCGAAGTTAGGCAGCGTAAACGCGAAGGCCGTCACCAGTGCGATGGGCTCGCCCGTGCTCGAGTCGGTCACCCGGCCGCGGATGGGCACCGTCACGCCCTTGGGCTTCGCGGGTCGGTGCCCGTCCAGGTAGGCCCGCGTTGCTGCCGCTGCCGCCTCCTGGCCAGCCAGGTACGCAGCCCAGGCCGGATCGCGATCGTTCGGTGCCGTCGGTTCCGCGTGGACCGAAAGGGCCAGAGCAAGCAGGATCAGGGGCAGGCAGGTCCGGTATTCCATCGCCGACGTTCCTCGTTCGTTGCAAGCCTGCTATAGCACTCGCTGCGGTCTTCTCGCAAGGTCGCCCGCGGGTTCCGGCTACTCGAAGCCGGCCCGAATACCGTCTCGGGTTTGTTCAAAGATCGTCGCCAACCGGAGTCGTCGTTCGCGGCGGGCGAGCCGACCGCGATCTGATCGCCATCGAAGCGGACCGCCGACCCGAAGTCGTCGCCGCTCCCGAACAGAGCCGCCGTCAATCGCTGCGCTCGAACAGCGCGTGTTCGCCCGCCCGGTGTCCGTCGAGCCCGACCTCGAGGACGCGCGCGTAGAAATCACGGAGCGTGGCGGTGCCGAACTCCGGTGTGGTCTGGGCGTCGTATCGTTCCCTCTCGGAATCCCAAAGCAGCATTGATTCGGTCGCGTAGTAGCGGCCGATTCGCGCGAATTCGGCCTTGTCCGCAAGACGCGATGACAACCTGCCGGCGATACCCAAGGCACCTGCGGCGATGTCGAACAGCCGGACCGGTACGTGGCGAAAACGGGGTTCGACGCCACAGAGCTCGCAGAGCAGACGTCCCTGCGCGAGGGGGGTGAGGGCGGGGCCGGGGCCGCCGATCGGGAGGATCGCGCGGTCTCGCGACGGGTCGACGAGACAGTCGGCGAGGAACCGGGCAACGTCGGCCTCGCCGATCGGCTTGCAGGCGGTGAGCTCACCGTTACCGAAGACCAGAAAGGGCTTGCCGTCGCGGACGCGCTCGACCTGCCCGGCCAGCGAGCGGAAGTAGGCGGTCGGTCGGACGATGGTCCACGCGAGCTCCGACCGAACGAGGGCGGCCTCGAAGGCGAGCTTTGCGTGCTGGAACGCAAGTCTCGGCTTCTGCACGCAGATCGCCGACAGCAGGACGAAGCGCCCGGCGCCGGACCGCTCGGCTGCGGCAAGCAGATTCAGGTTGGCGTCCCGCTCCACGCGCCAGGCGTCGGTGACGCCACCGCCGCGCGTTGCGATGCAGGAATAGACGGCGTCCGGGGCGTTTCCGTGGAAGACCGCTGCGAGCGCGCCCTCGTCGAACAGGTCGACCCGCTCGATCTCGACCGAAGCCGGCCAGCGATCCGCCGGAATCGCCGCCTCCGGTCTGACCAGGGCGGTGACGGCAAGACCGCGCTGCGCGAGCTCCGCGACCAGGACCTGACCGATGTAGCCGGTCGCGCCGGCGACGAGGACGCGACGATCGGTCACGGCGCTGAGGAGCTTTTCAGCGCTAGAGCTCCCGGGCGTAGAGCGTGACGCCGTAGGAGCAGGGCTCGACGTCGCAATCGATCATCTGGACCTCGAGGTAGTAGACGCCCGCATAGTCGGGTTGTCCCGAAATGATCGGTACGTCGTCGATCTCGACGTCCTCGGCGATGCGATCGCCGTCGTCGTCGTAGATGACGAGATCAAGGTCACTGCAGTCCTCGTCGCACACGCCGATGGCGATGTACTCGTAGAAGTCGCTGAGCTCCAGCGTGTAGGCCTCCGAGTCGCTCTCGTCCAGGCTGTCGATGAAGGTCTTCGAGATCTTGTTGAAGCCCGCATTCCGGAACTCCCGGCTAGCGGCATCGATCTGGTCACTGACCTGTTCTTCCCAGACGGTCTGGGCTTGCGCCGACGCGGCGAGACCCAGGCTCAGGAGCATGGTGGCGAATCTTCTCATGGTGATTCTTTCCCCCGTGGGGTCCGCGAGTCGGACCCGGTAGCCACAGTCTGCTGCGCCTTGCGGACGTGCGCAAGCGACTCCTGAGACGTCCGGCTGCCTACGCCGCCACGACACCATCGCTGGCAGGCTCTCGAGCTCATTCTCGAGGAGCCCGACAATGGCGATCCGCACCGCGTTTCCGACCTTGCTGCTGCTGTTCGCGTTCGGCGCGCAAGCGCAGGACGACCTGCCTTTCGATGTCGAGGTAATCACTGCCTTCGACGAACCCTGGGCCCATGCCTTCCTCCCCGACGGGCGCCTGCTTGTCACGGAGAAGAAGGGTTCGGTCCAGCTGGTGACCCAGGATGGCCAGAAGATCCCGGTGAGTGGCATCCCGGACGTGGACTACGGGGGCCAGGGCGGCCTTGGCGACGTGGCGCTGCACCCCGATTTCGAGAGCAACGGCCTGATCTACCTGAGCTACGCCGAAGCCGGGGTAGCAGACACCCGTGGGGCCGCGGTGGCCCGGGGTCGCCTCGACCTCGAAGGTCGCCGCCCGCGCCTCGAAGATGTCGAGGTCATCTGGCGGCAGTATCCGAAGCTCTTTGGCTATGGTCACTACGGGCATCGCCTGCTCTTCGACGGTGACGGCTACCTCTGGATTACCTCCGGCGACCGCCAGAAGTTCACACCCTCCCAGGACATGCAGTCCAACGTTGGCAAGATCCTCCGCGTGAACGACGATGGCTCGGAGCCCGAGGACAATCCCTTCGTGAACTACATCGAGGAGGAACCACTCGTCGACGATATCGGCGTGTACGGCCAGATCTGGTCCCTCGGCCACCGGAATCCGCTGGGAATCGATACCGACCTCGGCGGCCGCGTCTGGTCGATCGAGATGGGGCCGCTGCACGGCGACGAGCTGAACCTGATCGAGCGGGCGGGCAACTACGGCTATCCGGAGGTTTCGAACGGCGACCACTACGATCGTCGCGAAATTCCCGATCACGACACGCGGCCGGAGTTCCTCGCTCCCCAGGCCTGGTGGGATCCCGCGATCTCGCCCGGCGATCTTCACATCGTCCGCGGTGAGCTGTTCACCGCCTGGCGCGGCAATGCGCTGGCCGCCGGCCTCTCGTCGCAGGCCATCGTGCGCCTCGAGCTGGGTGATACCACGGCCCGTGAGGTCGAGCGCTACGAGATGGGCGCCCGCATCCGCGGCATCACCGAAGGGCCAGCCGGGGCACTGTGGGTGCTCGAAGATGAGCGCCGCGACAGCCAGGGGCGGCTGCTGAAGCTCACGCCGAAGGAGTAGTCCGAACTCGGCCGGATGATCCCGAGGGGACTCCCGGCGTTCGATGTGCCTCGCGGCTTGCCGCGGGGCGCGGTTTCGTCAGTCCGCCGTTTCTGTCGGAGAGGTGAGCGCCTCGCTATCGGATTCCACCCAGGACATGAAGATCTGATAGCCGGCGGCGAGGAATGCGGCGCCGATGAACATGCCGAGGATGCCCCCGGACATCATGCCGCCCACGGCACCCAGCAGCACCACGGGCATCGGAACGGATAGCCCCCGGCCGAGGATCAGCGGTTTCAGCACGTTATCCACGAGGCTGGCGGCGATCATCAGCACCGTGAAGATCGAGTTGTGCACGACCGCCGTGTTGTCGCCGGACCAGAGCAGCCCGGCAGCGACCAGCGCGACGATCGTGACCGGGATCTGCATGATGGCAAAGAGCAGCGCCAGGAGCGTGAGCAAGGCGCTCGCGGGTACGCCCGCCAATGCGACGGTGGCGCCGAACACGAGGGCCGTGAGAAACGCGATGCCGATGATCCCGACGGCGACCTGCCGGATCGTCTTGGTGGTCAGCTCATGCAGTTCGGGGCCGCGATCGTCACCACTGAAGCTGACGAAGATCCGCCGCGTCGAGACCTCCGCGGGTCCCGCCCAGGCCAGCATGATGCCCGCGATGATGAAGGCCCCGATCAGCAGGAAGACGCTGCCCGCCGCGCCCCGTGCGGAACTGACGAGCCACGTCGAAAGGCTCTCGAGCTGGGGTTGCCGGGTCTCCACGAACCTGGGCAGATCCTCGGCCGCGTCTCCCCAGGCATCGTGGAGCCGCTCGCCGACCAGCGGCCACTCGGCGACCTTGTCCGAAGGCGCCGGAATCGTGAGCTCACCGGCCTGGTAGGCCTCGTACGCCTCCAGCGTTTTCGACGCCAGCGAGTTGCCGACCATTGCGGTCGGTATCCCCAGTAGCAGGACGCCCGCGAGCGCGATGACCGTGGCTGATCGAGCCGGTGATCCACCGAGCCTCGCCTGCAGGAACTGATGAACGGGGAACAGGGCGATTGCGAGGACGATCGCCCACAGCATCACTGGCAGGAAGGGAAGAAACGCCGTGACGCAGATCACCAACGTGAACGCGATCGCCGCGAATCGGATCAGGGCCTCCGAGAACGCCGCCGTCATCAGTTGTTTCTGTTCTTGCATTTCGGGGTCCACGTTGTTCTCCAGATCAGTGGTTGCTTTGATCGGGGTCAATTCAGCCCGGGCAGCTCCGGCGCGGCGGTATCGTCGCCCGGAGGCTGCTGGATGATGTCCGGCCGCATCGGCGCGAAGGTGGCGAGCACCCGATTCTGCGTCCCGTAGTCGATGCCGGCGTCCTCCATCGCGACGATGAAGATGTCGAGGAAGGCCTCGAACTCGGCAGCGCTGATCTCCTGGCCGGCGTGGGCCTCGGGCATGGTCAGCCCCGTGTAGCTGCAGCCGCCGCCGGTCTCGAAGCAGATCTGCTCGACCAGCCGCTCGCGGAAATGCGGACGGTTGTCGGGATCGAAGAGGAAGCCGATCCGCGCATCGACGTAGAGCCGGTCGAGGATGTGGTCGACGAGACGCTCGACACCGGGCTGGCCACCCAGATCCCGATACACACGATCGTCGGTCCGCTCTGGCTCGGTGGCGCAGGCGCCGAGCGTCAGAACCAGCCAGAGGCTGAGCCACCGCATCAGAAGGCGCCTTCGACCGATAGGTAGAAACCGCTCTGGCCATCGAGGCCGCCGACGCTGCCGAGGTCGACCCAGGCGCCAACGACCGAGACATGCCGGTTCGGAACCCAGGCAACGAACAGGTCCCACCAGTCGTCCTCGCCAAAGGCCAAGTTGTCGGGTTTCTGCCGGTACTCCGCGCCGACCATCCAGGCCCGGGACAGGAAGACGCCGGCGGCGCCCTCGAAGCGAGCGTCGCGGTCGTCATTACGCGGTCCACCAAAGCCCAGCAGGCCGAGCTCGTTGGCGCGGGTCCAGCGGACGGTAGCGTTGGCGAAGCCGTTGAACCCGCCGACGCCGGCAAGCCAGAGCCGGGCGGCGCTTACGTAGAAATCGATATCGCTGTCGTCGCGGGCGCCGGCGAGAGCGGGCAACTCGAAGGACCGGTTGCGCTTGTACTGGGCGCCAGCGACGATCTGCGGCAGGCCGGGATAGAACAGGGTACCGCCGAGCCTGACCTTGGCGCTGAAGACATCCTGCTCGAGCTCCGCCCCCGGAAAGCCGAGAGCCGGGCCGAGCGTTTCCAGATCCAGCTCCTGGCGGGCGATCGACAGCTCGACACGGTTGAAGATGCCGGCCGCGACGCCATAGCTTCGCAGCCGATAATCGTCGACGTCGAGGACGGTCCCGAAGGCCGTGACGTCGATCTCGCCGCTAGACCCATAGCCCTGGATGACGGCCCAGGGCACGAGCCCGCCACCGGCGGCGCCCTCGATCTGGGTGGCGCCGCCCGTGCCCGGCTGCCGGTTGCCGGCCTGCGCGGCCGAGGCGCCCAGGAGCACGACGACGGTCAGACCGATCCAGTGCCGCACGCGTGTCATCGCGTTGCCGTGGTCCTGCGTTCCATGCCAGGCACCGATGCTACACCATGCCTGGGCGCGGGCGCCCGCAGCGGTCCCAGCCGTGTCAGACAGGGCCTCAGGCCGCCATGGCGTCTTCTTCCCGATCGCCGCGCGTATCGCGAGCTTCTCCGAGGGCCAGACCCAGGCACCGTCGCGCCCGGGGGCGATGTCTGTGTCCGGGTCGAAAAGCGCGGACGCACAGCGGATCCGAGCGGCACGCGTGGTCCCGTTCCCCATGGCGGCATCGTCGTCTTCCGGCGCCGAAGTCGAGAGTGACCGCGGGTCACGGGATCCGGAGGCGTTCCCGGAAGTTCCGGTCATGGCCCCTCCGGGCTGCCAGCCCGTGGGACTGAACTAGGCGCAGATGGCCCTGAGGGCGCGGACGGATGCTGCTTCGGGGCTTACGCCCGCCGTTCGATCAGGTCCCACTTGTTCCCGTAGAGGTCGCGGAAGACGATGACCGTACCATAGGCTTCCTCCCGCGGTGCGTCCTCCTCGAACTCGACGCCCGCATCGAGGTAGCGGGCGTAGTCTGCGTGGAAATCGTCAGTCTCGAGGAACAGGAACACGCGCCCGCCGGTCTGGTTGCCGATCGCGGCCTCCTGATCTTCGCTCGTGGCGCGGGCGAGGAGCAGGCGGCAGCCTCCGGAGTCGCCCGGGGGTTCGACCACCACCCATCGCTTGCCTCCGCCGAGCGGTGTGTCCTCCACCAGATCGAAGCCCAGGGCCTCGGTGTACCACTCGATCGCCTCGTCATAGTCGGCCACGACGAGAGCCAGGGCAGTCAGTCTCTGTTTCATGAGCGTCGCCTTGTTTCGATGGGGGCGCCAGAGGTCCGTGCGACCGTCACCGCGACGTCCAGCTGGTGCGAGTCTCCGCCGCCGAAGATGACGCCGGAGACGGGGGTGACGTCCGAGTAATCGCGCCCCTCGGCCGTTACGATGTGCTGCAGCCCGGCCGGCTTGTTGTTGGTCGGATCGAATTCCGTCCAGCCCTCGCCCGGTGAGTAGACGGAGAACCACGCGTGGGTCGCATCGGCGCCGATGAGCTTCTCCTTGCCGGGCGGAGGCAGCGTCTCGAGGTAGCCGGACACGTAGCGGGCGGCGTAGCCCAGGGCGCGCAGGCAGGCGATCGCGAGGTGGGCGAAGTCCTGGCAAACGCCACGCCGATGCTCGAGCACCGCGCGGACCGGCGTGGCCACGGTCGTGAAGCCCGGGTCGTACCTGAACTCCTCGAAGATCTTCTCGCTGAAGTCGCGGCACGCAGCGAGAAACGGGCGGTCGGGCGCGAAGCAGGGTGCGGCATAGGCACCGAATTCGTCTCGCGGCCGGATCATCGGCGAGGGCAGGAGGAACTCCCGCGCGGCCAGGGTCGCGGCATCGCGGTCGCTCCGCAGCCGGCTCAGCACCTCCGCGCAGGTCAGGCCGATATCGAGCGACGCCGACAGGTTCGGTTCGCGCATGACGACATTGCTCTCCGCCGTGATGCTCAGCTCGCGGTGGCGCTGGTGGATCGCAAACTGGGTCACCCGGTTGGCGAAGTAGTCCTGGTACTCGTCGATCGAGGGCGGCGTCGGGGAGACGTGGACGCGAGCGTCGAGACACTGCTGCCGGTCCGTGTGACGTGGCAGCAGGTAAGCGCGGTTGAAGCAGCGGGCGACGTCGTCGGCATAGCGATAGACGGTCTCGTGGGTGATGCGGTAGTTCATTCGCCCTCCCAGACCGTCGGCACGAGCAGCTGGGGGCCCTCGCGGTGCTCAAAGTAGCGTTCGCTCACGACCGTGCCGATCGTGAGGATGCGATCGCGCAGGCGCTCGAGCAGCTGCGCGAGCTCGACCCGCGTACCGTCGGCGTCGGTTTCTCCCAGCGTCACGAGGGGCGAGATCCGCAGCGTGGTGATGGCGTCGAGCGCCGCCCGCTGCTCCGGCTGGAGCTCGCGCGTATCGACGCCGACGCGCGGCAGTTCGTCGAGGTGCCCCTGCAGCGCTTCGAGCTGGAACAGGAGCGAGCGCGGGTTGCTGCGATCGATCAGGAGCAGTTCGAAGCCCTGTGGCAGCTCGACGCGCCCACGGTAGCGCCGACGGTAGGTGATCAACATCTCGAGGGTCAGGAACAGGGCCTGGAGCGCCTCCTCCTCGTGGCCGTCTGGCAGCGGCCGGATCAGCAGGCTGCGACACAGGGCGAGGAGCTGGAGCGACCGCTCGAGCCGGCGGCCAAGCTCCATGAAGCGCCAGCCGACGCCGCGGATCATGCTCTCCTGCGTCAGGCCGGCCAGCGCAAGGAGGGCCGTCACGAGGGGATCGAGGGCCTCCTCCGGCGCCGAGGCCAGCCCGCCCGTCAGCGCCGCCCCGAGTGCCTCGTTGGCATCCTCGATATCGTTGAGGACACGCAGCATGTCGGAGGAGAGCAGCTCCTTGGTGTCGTCCGCCGCAGCCAGTAGGGCCGCCAGGTTGGCACGGACGGAACCGGAACGCCTGGCGTCGAGCACGACGGCGAGCAGTTCCTCGTCGGGATCTTCGAGGAGCGCCCCGTCCCCCTCGAAGCCCGGGCGGGTGCCCGTGACGCGCGTCACCGCAAGCAGCAGCGCGTCGCGGACATCGCGCGGCATCGGATCGGGACCGTTGAGGGTCAGGAACAGGGTCCGCAGGAGGCGCAGCGCCGACTCCGCCCGTTCGGCATAGCGCCCCATCCAGAACAGGTTCTCGACGACGCGGCTGGGGAGCGGCGTGCGATCGACGAGCTTGAAGCGCCCCTGGCGGTCGAGGAACGGGCTTGCGGTAGGGACCAGGGGCTTCGCGGAAACCACCCAGGTGTCGCGGTTGGACCAGCGCTCCGGGTCGAGCGGTCGCTCCGAGCCCGGCACCCGCCGCGAAAGCCCGCCGGGCAGCACGGCGAAGGACGAACCGGTCGCGACGCAGAAGGTGCGCGTGATCGCCTGAGCGCCGGCTCCCGGGTCGTCCGCGAGCTGCCGACAGCCCGCGCGATCGGGCAACCGCTGGGCCGCGAAGGCCTCGGGGCGGTGCGTGATCCGGGCGCGCAGCGCGTCACGCTCGTCCGCCGTCATCGTTGCCGGATAGAGCACCGGCGCCTCGTCGCGTCGGTGGTCGATCGGCAGCACGACCAGCTGTTCGAGCTGGCCGGTCACCAGAGCGAGATCGTCCGCCTCCCCACACCAGTAGGTCGGGATGGACTCCAGCGCGGGTTCTCGGCCCAGGAAGTGGCGTCCGATCGCCGGGAGATAGCGCTGCAGCGCCGGATTCTCAAGCGCGCCCGCGCCGATGGGATTGGCGAGCAGGACGCGCCCCTGACGGGCGGCGTGCAGCAGACCGGGGACACCGAGGAACGAGTCGGACTGGAGTTCCAGCGGATCGCAGGCCCAGTCTCGAACCTGGCGCAGGATCACGTCGATCCGGGACAGACCGTCGAGGGCCTTCATCCAGACGTCGCCGTCGCGCACGACGATGTCGCCGCTCTGCACGAGGGGCAACCCCAGGTAGTTGGCCAGGAAAGCGTGCTCGAAATAGGTCGCGTCCGTCGGTCCGGGGCTCAGGAGCACGACGTGCGGTTCGTCCAGCTCCGGCGCGAGGTTCTGCAGCGTCTGCCGGAGGCTCGCGAAGAACGGCGAAAGCCGCAGCACGTTGGCCCGGCGGAAGATCTTCGGGACGACCCGCGAGAGCACGGTCCGGTTCTCGAGCGCATAGCCGATACCCCGGGGCACCTGGGTCTGATCGGCTGCCGCGACGTAGACGCCGTCGCTGCGTTCGAGCAGATCCACGGCCTGGAGGAACAGCTGCTGGGTCCCGGGATGACGTACGCCGTCACAGGGGCGCAGGAAGCCCGGGTGGATGAGCAGAGCTTCGGGCGGCAGGACGCCGTCGCGCAGCAGGGTGCGCTCGCCGTACAGATCCGCGAGGATCAGATTGAAGAGCTCCGCGCGCTCGACCAGGCCGGCCTCGATCGGCGCCCAGCGTTCCGCGTCGATCACGGCGGGCAGGAGGTCCAGATCCCAGGCGCGGGACGAGCGCTCGGCGATGGCCCCGGCATGGTGTGTCGTGCCGTCGTCGCGGAGGATGCGTCGGAGCTTCTCCTCGCGCTGCTCGCGCGCGGCGGGTGTGAGTGCCATGAACTCGTCATGCACGCGCTCGCTCGAGGGCGAGCGCGCCGCGCTGGCGGCGACGTTGTCGGTCCCGAGGGTCATGCGTGTGGGTTTCGGCGCAGGTCGAGGGTATGGGGATACTCGTCCGCGGCGTCTGCCGGGGGCACGGCCACGGGCCGGGCGCCGTGGGGCGTCATCGATCGGTGGGCGTCGATCAGTGGTGCTGGCGTATACGGGCCGGGCGTATGGCCAAGCGGTGTGAAGCGACTGATGCGCCGGGACTCGGCGGCGTTGGCGTTGACGGGAAAGTCGTCGTAACTGCGCCCGCCCGGATGGGCGACATGGTAGGTGCAGCCGCCGATCGAGCGGCCGTTCCAGGCGTCGATGAGGTCAAACACGAGCGGCGTGTGGACCCCGATGTTCGGGTGCAGCGCCGAGGGCGGCTGCCAGGCTCGATAGCGAACGCCGGCGACGGCCTGACCCTGACGTCCGGTCGCCATGAGCGGGACGCGGCGGCCGTTGCAGGCCAGCAGGTAGCGCTCACTGGCGATGCCGTCGACGGTGACCTGGAGCCGCTCGACGGAGCTGTCGACGTAGCGCGCCGTGCCGAAGCTGCTGATCTCCTCACCGAGGACGTGCCAGGGCTCGATCGCCCACCGCAAGCCGATGCGGATATCGTCGAGCTGAACCTCACCGTAGTGCGGAAAGCGAAATTCATCGAAGGGTCGTAGCCATTCGAGGTCGAAGGAGAGGCCGTGGTCATTGAGGTCCCGGACCACCTCGCGCATGTCGGCCCACACGAAGTGCGGCAGCATGAAGCGGTCATGCAACCGCGTGCCCCAGCGCACCAGTTCGCCCTGGTAGGGCTGGCGCCAGAAGCGGGCGACCAAGCAACGGATCAGCAGTGCCTGGACGAGCGCCATGTGGGCGTGAGGCGGCATCTCGAAGCCTCGCAGCTCGAGCAGGCCCAGGCGACCCGAGGCGCTGCCCGGTGCGTAGAGCTTGTCGATGCAGAACTCGGCGCGGTGCGTGTTGCCGGTGATGTCGATGAGCAGGTTGCGGAACAGCCGATCGACGAGCCAGGGCTCGGGTACCGTGCCCTCGGGTACCTGCCGGAAGGCGACCTCGAGTTCGTAGAGCATCTCATCGCGGCCTTCATCGACGCGCGGCGCCTGCGATGTCGGGCCGATGAAGGTGCCCGAGAACAGGTACGACAGCGACGGATGGTGCTGCCAGAACGTCACGAAGCTCCGCAGCAGATCCGGGCGTCGCAGCATCGGACTGTCGGCCGGCGTTGGCCCGCCGATGGTGACGTGGTTGCCGCCGCCGGTGCCCGTATGCCGGCCGTCGAGCATGAACTTCTCGGTCCCGAGTCTCGCGAGGCGAGCCTCTTCATAGAGCGTGGTGGTCGTGTCCGCGAGCTGCCGCCAGCTGCCGCTCGGATGAACGTTGACCTCGATGACCCCGGGATCGGGGGTCACCAGCAGCTTCGTGATCCGTGCATCGCGCGGCGGCTCATAACCCTCGATGACGATCGGGAGCTCCAACGACGCCGCGACATGTTCGACCCAGGCCAGGAGCGCCACGTAGTGCTCGAGCGTGGTCAACGGGGGCATGAAGACGTGGATTCGCCCGTCCCGGGCCTCGATGCATAGGGCGGTGCGGATCACCTCCCATTGTTCCCGGACCGTGCGTTTCTCCGCCGGCTGGGGCTCAGGTCGGGGCTGTGGCTGCTGCGCCGGGACGGCGGGATAGGCAACGCGAAGGTCCGCGTGTGCCGGTAGGGCATCGCGTTCCTCGAAGGGATCGCGTTCGACGGGGTCCTCGCGCTCCGTTTCCTCGACCCAGGGCAGGCTGTCGAGAGGCAGACGGAGGCCGAGCGGCGAGTCGCCCGGAATGAGCGTGATGCGGCCGCGACGTGTCTCCCATCGGCTGCTCGCCCAGCGGCCCGTTGCCCAGTTCCAGGCGAGCGGCAGCACGTAGCCCGTCGGCTGGTCGAGTCCGTGATCGAGCACGCGGGCGAGGCGACGGCGATCGAGATCGGAGGACGCCCGCGCGGCATCAAGGTCGAAATTCGTGGGCAGGGCCTGCTCGGCCTGCAGATAGTGGAGCGCGTCCTCGAAGCAGGGCTGGCAGAATTCCGCGTCGAAGGCGAGCTGCGCCGTCAGGGTCCGGGCGAAGCGTTTCGCTTCCTCGGGGCCGTGCCCGAGATCCTGATCGTAGTCGGCAAGGAGCGCCGCATCATGCCAGAGCGGCTCGCCGTCATTGCGCCAGAACAGCCCCAGGGCCCAACGCGGGATTTCCTCACCCGGATACCACTTGCCCTGGCCGTAGTGCATCAGGCCTGCGGGCGCGAAGCGGGTTCTCAGGCGCTCGAGCAGCACCTTGGCCAGCCGAAGCTTCTCGGTACCGAGCGCCTTGGTGTTCCACTGCGCCGACTCCATGTCGTCGATGGACACGAAGGTCGGCTCGCCGCCCATGGTCAGGCGCACGTCGTCGGCTTCGAGCTGGGCGTCGACCTGGTCGCCAAGGGCCTCGATGGCCGCGTACTGCTCCTCGGTGTACGGCTTGGTGACTCGTGGGTCCTCGTGGATCCGGGTCACCTCGTTGCTGTGCTCGAACTCGACCTCGCATTCGTCGGTGTATCCGGTGATCGGTGCGGCGGAGATCGGATCCGGCGCGCAGGCCAGGGGAATGTGTCCTTCGCCCGCAAAGAGCCCGGAGGTCGGGTCGAGACCGACCCAGCCAGCGCCGGGCAGGTAGACCTCGCACCAGGCGTGCAGGTCGGTGAAGTCGACGGTCGTTCCCGATGGGCCATCGAGGGCTTCGACGTCCGGCGTGAGCTGTACCAGGTAGCCGGATGCAAAGCGCGTTGCGAGGCCGCAGTGACGCAGCAGCTGGGCCAGCAGCCAGGCCGAGTCCCGGCACGAGCCGATACCCCGCCGCAGCGTGGTCTCCGGCGATTGAACGCCGGGTTCCATCCGGACCGTGTATTCGATGGCCTGTTCGACCTGCTGATTCACCGCGACCAGGAAATCGATGGTGCGCTGCTCGTCACGGGGGATCGTGGCCAGAAACGCTTGGAACAGCTTGCCCGCTTCGCGCTTGCGGAAGTAGTGGGCCAGCTCATAGCGCTCCTGCCGCTGATAGTCGAACGGGAAGGTCTCGGCGTATTCCTCCAGGAAGAAGTCGAACGGGTTGATCACGGTCATATCCGCGATCACTTCGACCCGCACGCTCAGCTCCCGCGCCTTCTCCGGGAAGACGAGGCGCGCGAGGAAGTTGCCGAAGGCGTCCTGCTGCCAGTTGATGAAATGCTCTTCCGGCTCGACCTTGAGGCTGTAGGCGTGGATCGGCGTCCGGGAGTGCGGCGCCGGCCGTAACCGTACGACATGCGGTGACAACTTCACCGGCCGGTCGAAGCGGTAGTGCGTATCGTGATTGATGGCGACACGAATCGTCATGGGGGTCTTTCCGTCGCGGTGGTCGGGTTCAGGCCGATTGGTCGGCGAACCAGACCGCCTGGATCTGTTGGTGGGCCCGGCCCAGGCCGATCTGGAGGTCGTTGAGCACGTCCCGGAATTCCGACCCCAGCTGCTTGTAGTCGATCCCGTCGAAGCCCTCGTTGAGGATCGCTTCGAGCAGGTCGACGATGGCACCGCGGCGGGGCAGGTTCGAGGCGGCGTGGAGCATCCGGTTGAGGCAGTGATTCAGGGTTCGGGGGAAGTGCGGATCCTCGAGAAGGAAGCGCGCAACCAGATGGCCTTTGACCGCGCGCCGCACGGTTCGGCGATAGGACTGTGCCGCGTCCAGCGAGCGAAGTACGCTGCCCCACACGATCTGTCGAGAACTGCCTGCCATCTCGTCCTCGGCGAGGCTCGCGACCGCAACGGCACCCGCGTCGAGGATCCGGGTCGTCATGTCGGCCCGCTCGAGATTCCTGCCGAGCACCATGAATTCCCACGCCGCGTCCCGGCACATGGTTCCGATGAGCAGCCCATTCAAGTGCTGGCAGCGGCCGATGATCCAGTCGAGGAACCCCTGGCGCTCTCGCCGCTGGATGCCGGCCTCGAGGTGCGTCGCCACATAGAGGCTCAGCTGGTTCGCGAGCTCCCAGCTCGCGGCCGGCACGACGTCGCGGGTCGTGCGGATGTTCTCCCGGACTGCCGCGAGCGAGGAAACCATCGACATGGGATTATCGCGGTCCCCGATGAGAAAACGCACGACGCTGGCCTCGTCGCGCTCGGTGTAGCGGGCATCGAAATCGGCCTCGGCGCCGTTGAGGGCAACGAGGTTGTACCACCCCAGCCGGACGTCGTCGGGCATGTCCAGCAGCAGCGCGGCATACACCTGCACGAGGCGCGCCGTGTTCTCCACCCGCTCGATATAGCGGCCGGTCCAGTAGACGCGTTCAGCCACCCGGGACAGCATCAGCGGGGCTCCTCACAGCTCAGGATCCAGGTGTCCTTGCTACCGCCGCCCTGGGAGGAATTGACCACCAGGGAGCCCTTCCGCATCGCCACGCGCGTCAGGCCGCCGGTCGTCACGAACTGGTGTTCCGACTGGAGGACAAAGGGCCGTAGGTCGAGATGTCTGGGCTCGACGACGCCAGTGTCGACTAGCGTCGGCGCCGTCGAGAGGTTGAGTGTCTTCTGCGCGATGTAGTTTCGCGGGTTCGCGCGGATCCGCTCGGCGAAGGTCTCGCGTTCGGCTTCGCTCGCATGTGGACCGATCAGCATCCCGTAGCCTCCCGATTCGTTGGCGGGCTTCACCACCAGCTTGTCGAGGTTCGCGAGCGCGTGCTCTCGTTGCTTCTCGTCCAGGCAGATAAACGTCTCCACGTTCGGTACCAGCGGGTCCTGGTCGAGGTAGTAGCGGATGATTGCGGGCACGTAGGCGTAGATCACCTTGTCGTCCGCTACGCCGGCCCCCGGCGCGTTGGCAAGCGCAACGTTTCCGGCCCGCCAGGCGCGCATGAGGCCCGGCACCCCGAGCATCGAATCCGGGCGGAAGGCCTCGGGATCGAGGAACAGGTCGTCGATGCGCCGGTAGATCACGTCGACGCGTGCGGGGCCGTCGATGGTTTTCATATAGACGCAATCGTCGTCGTCGACCAGCAGGTCGGTGCCCTCGACGAGCTCCGCACCCATCTGCTGCGCGAGGTAGGCGTGCTCGAAGTAGGCGGAGTTGTAGATGCCCGGCGTCAGCACGGCGATAACGGGCTTGTCCAGCGGTCGCGGAGACAGCGAGGCCAGCGTGTCGAAGAGCTGGGCTGGATAGTTATCGACGGGCTCCACGTGCTGCGACTGGAAGATGTCGGCCAGCACGCGCTTCGAGATCGCACGGTTCTCGAGCATGTATGACACGCCGGACGGGACCCGGAGATTGTCCTCGAGCACATAGAACTCGCCGTCGTCGTCCCGAACGAGATCCGTCCCGCAGACGTGCGACCAGGCGCCGAAGCGAGGCGACACCCCGCGGCATTCGGGGCGGAAGTTGGCCGACTCCTCGATCAGTGATCGCGGCACGACGCCGTCCTTCAGGATGCGCTGGTCGTTGTAGAGGTCGTCGATGAAAAGGTTCAGCGCCGACAGCCGCTGCTTCAGGCCCGCCGCGGTCCGACGCCAGTGTTCGGCGTCGATCACACGCGGAATGATGTCGAACGGCCAGGCGCGGTCGATGTTCTCACCTTCGGAATAAACGGTGAAGGTGACGCCCATCTCGCGGATCGCACCCTCCGCCGCGCGGCGCCGCAGATCGAGCTCGTCCGCGGTCAGGCTCTGGAGATAGGCGAGCAGTGCGCGTGCCGCCGGGCGCGGCGCGCCGCTGGCGTCGATCAGCTCGTCGAAGCCGGCCGATGACGTGTAGGCGTTCCAATCGATGGTCATCGGTGTTCCGACGTGTCCTTGTCCGACGCCATGATAGTCGCTGGCCTTCCGGCCACACAACGGATTCAGGGCGCCGGCCGCGCTCAGCCGGGGGCGGCGTCATCCTCGTGCGGCATCACGACGTCTGGTGCGGATTCCTCGAGCGTTGGCACGAGCCAGAGGAACAGCAGCGTGGCCGCGATCGCGCCGACGAACTGGGCGATGATAAAGGCGGGCGCATCGAGGGGGCGGATGCCCGCAAAGGTGTCCGACGCCGTTCGCGCGATGGTCACCGCTGGATTGGCGAAGGACGTCGATGAGGTGAACCAATAGGCCGCTGTGATGTAGGCGCCGACCGCAAAGGCGACGCTGTCATTGCGGCTGCGGACGCAGCCCCAGATCACGGCCAACAGCCCGAAGGTGGCGACGACCTCGGCGAACCACTGGGAGGGGCCGGTGCGGACCTTCTCGGACGCGAAGAAGACGGCCTCCTCGCCGAACATCACGTGGGCCGCCGCGACGCCGGCGAGCCCGCCGAGCACCTGGGCGCCCCAGTAGACCGGTAGGTCCCGCCAGGGCAGGCCCTTGGCGATGGCGTCGGCGATCGTGACGGCCGGGTTGAAGTGCGCGCCGGAGACGGGGCCGAAGGCGAGGATCAGGGCCAGGAGGCCGGCGCCGGTGGCGATCGTGTTCGCCAGCAGGGCCATGGCGACGTCCCCGTTGGCCAGGGTCTCGCCCATGATGCCGGAGCCGACGACGACAGCGAGCAGGAACGCGGTGCCGACAAATTCGGCGACCGCACGGCGCGGCAGGGTATTCATGCTTCGAGGGCGAGATCCAGTTTCCGAGGGAGGCAGAGTTCGGGGCGGCCGCCGCAGCAGTCGAGGGCCAGGTAGCCGATCAGTTCGGCCATGGCGTCGAGCTTGGCCTTGTAGATGACGAAGCGACCGTCCTGGTGACCGTCGACGAGCTCCGCCCGAGCCAGCTCCTTGAGATGGAAGGAGAGCGTCGCGGGCGCGACATCGAGGTCCCGCGCAAGATCGCCGGCGCTGACACCGGCTTCGCCGGCAGCGACGAGACGACGAAAGACCTGGAGGCGGGTGTCCTGGGCGAGGGCGCCCAGGGCGATCACGGCGGCGCGGCGTTCCATGTTTCGAATATTATCGAATTATCGAAATGTCAGCCAGTGGCCAGTGCGAAGCGGAGCAGGCCAGTCTCTCAAGGGCCTTTCCCTTGCTTGCGTGTCATCTGGTCACCGCCCGAACCGGGATTGCCCGACGGAAATGGCGGAAAGCGAGGCCGTAAGAGCGCCTGCCACTGGCGTTCCGCTCCTAAGCTCCCGAAAACAAGGCTAGCGAGCCTGAGCGATCTTGCTTAACACGCGAGGCAGAGCAGCGATACGAGCCCGCACGAGCGCCTGCCACGGGCACTCTGCTTCTACGCTTCTGAAAGCAAAGCTAGCGAGTCTGAGCGACTTCGCCTCGCTTTCGAGGCGGAGCAGCGATACGAGCCTTCCCTTAGGAGCTTTCCTTTCAGTCGTCCGGAGCGAGAAGCCCCACCGGATTCCCCTCAGGATCGTTGATGAGCGCGAACCGCTGCGCACCGTATTCCATCGGGGGGATGCGAATCTCGGCGCCCAGGATTTCGGCTTCACGCACCGCCTCCTCGAGGTCGTCGACTTCCACGTAGATCACGACCTCCGGGTGGCCGTCCGGCTCATGGCGGATACCCATACCCGGGCGAGTCGAGGGCGCGGTGACGTCGGCGTAGCGGTAGCCGGCCATGTCCCGGGCATTGATGCCCCAGCCGAAGAGCTTCGCGTAGAAGGCTTCGAGTTC
Organism: Pseudomonadota bacterium; assembly: GCA_039188505.1. Lineage (GTDB taxonomy): Bacteria > Pseudomonadota > Gammaproteobacteria > Xanthomonadales > SZUA-38 > JBCCZC01. The sequence continues at coordinate 21,347 of JBCCZC010000016.1, forward strand.
GGGGCCCGTCCGCCCGGCGATTTCGATGTGGCGGATCTGTCCGTGGCTCATGCTGTTGTTACCTGTTGTTGGGGTTGATGGCGGCGAACTCGGAAAAGAGCTCGCCCAGTTCCGCGACCTCGCCGGCCGGGATGAAGTCGCAGACGTCCGCGAAGGCGCTCCAGAGCGCTGTCACATCCGGGTCGTCGTGGGCGCGTTCGATCGCGGCGCGCGACATCCATTCGAAGACCTCGAGGTGGGTGCCGTCCTCGGCGCGCATGACGACCGCCTCGCGGTCCGTGGCGAGGCCCTTCGCCCGGAGCACGTCGAGGTGCCCGGCAACCAGTTCCCGGAGCCGGTCCTCGCAACCGGGTTTCGGGCGATAACCAACGATGACGATGCGGCCTGACACGTGCGGCGGGGTCCTTCGGAACTTCTCGGGAGCGGCGCCCAGTCTATCGTCAACGCGGATCGGCGGCGACCGAATGATCACGATTCGCTGGTCTTCGTCCCGAAACGGCCAGGACGCCCGTTTCCGGAGGAGAATCAGCGAGTCATGAGTCGCCTACCAGGGCGCGCGGACGAGGTCGAGGGTGCTGTCGATTGCGAAGTTGGTGATTGCACAATTCGCGAAGCCCGCCGCTCGGTCGTAGGTGATGTCGACGACATCCCAGCGGATGCTCCGGCAGGTCGCCGCCGCGATGTCCAGGCTGCCTCGCACCTCGCAGTAGTCGGGTTCTCCCGGCGCGGCGGATCCGAGGACGCAGGCGATCTCGACGGGCTCCATAGGTATTCGCGTACCCACGACGCGGCCCGAATACACATAGGTGGTCTCGCCGTTCACGACGTCGATGCGCTCGTAGGTGATCTCGAGCGACGCCGCATTCTCCAGCAGCCCATCGAGGCGCCGCGCTACCGCAATCCAGCGCCCGTTGAGGTCGGGAAGCGCCGGATCGAGGCCTGACAGCGACGGATCACGATGGAAGCGGAACCTGCGGTAGTCGAAAGCGTCTCCTGTTTCCGCCTGTCCGGCCAGCGCGACATCGGCAAAGGAAGCAAGGACCCTGCCCCCGTCGAGGGAGCCCACGTCGACGAAGGCCAGGTCGACGCGGCCGACGTCGACCGGCATGGCCCGGGCGCAGGGCGGGGCAGGGCAGTCTGCCGCGGCGAGGCGCTGCAGGGGCGCCGTGAACGCCAGGCCCACCAGCGGTCCTGCGGCGTAATACCAGACGGCGCTGCCGTCCTCCGCGTAGTCAGCCAGCAGTGCTGTCAGCGTCTGGCCCTGCTGCTCCAGAAAGAGCCCGGAGCTCTCGAGCTGGTTGCTGACGCGACTGCCGGTTGCGATGGGCGGGAACTGCTCCGGTGCTTCGTGGGTGAAACGGAATTCTTGCTCGGCGCGCAATTCCAGGCCGGCATCCGTGGCGAAGAGATACCGCACCTGAACAGCCTCAGCGAACGCAACATCGGGCGCGTCCGCACCCGGGTTGACGACTCTGGCGAAGGGCAACGGCGTTGGTGCGCAGGTCTCTCCCGGTGATTCCTCGGCTGGGGTTGCCACCAGCTCGATGGTGTCGGCCTCGACGGTCAGCGAGACCGCCCCGGCGCAATTCGTCGGCCAGGCGTCTTCGACCACGACCAGGAACGGAAGCTCGACGGTCGGCGAGGCTGGCAGGATCCGGAGTCCATGGTCATCGCTGGCTTTGACAGCGGCAGGAGCGGCACTCAGCAGCAGGCAGATGATCCATGATGGGCGTCGCATCGGTCGTTTCCTCCTTGATTTCGGACATTCCAGGCGCTTTGGTTTGGGCGCGCAGCGCGCTCCTGCGCTGTTTCCCCGGTGCGGGGCGTCCGACGTCCTTGAATCGGACGCTCGCACCGGCTCGGCGAGAACCGGTGCATGCCGAGCCGTATTAACCTGTGCTTCGGATTTCGGCCGCGAAAGCGGCCAGTCGTGCAGGCGCTCGCTGTCGTGACGGACCTCGGCGCAGCAGCGGTGGCGGAGCTAGGAGCGGCTTTCCTGCCGCCCGCCGAGGCGGTCTGTCGCCCGTATGAGCGCGTCCGTGATCCCTGGCTCGAAAGCTGAGTGGCCGGCATCGGGAACGATGACCAGCTCGGCCTCCGGCCAGGCCCGGTGGAGATCCCACGCGGTCTCGGGGGGGCACAGCGCGTCGTAGCGCCCGTGCACGATCACGGCGGGAATGTGGCGAATCTTTTGGACGTCCTCGAGCAGCTGATGCTCGTGCTCGAGGAAGCCGCGGTTGACGAAGTAGTGGGTCTCGATGCGCGCGAACGCATCCGCGAACTCGTCCTCCTGCAGGGCCTTGATGAAGTCCTCGTTGCGCAGGAGGTGGGCGGTGATGGCCTCGAAGGTCGACCAGGCCACGGCGGCTTGCAGACGCTCCTCGGCGTCGTCGCCCGTCAGGCGCCGGTGGTAGGCGGCGACCAGGTCGTCGCGCTCGGCCTCGGGAATCGGGGCGATGAGGTCCGCCCAGGCGTCAGGAAAGAGCTTCCGCGTGCCCGAACGGTAGAGCCAGTCGATCTCGTGTTCCCGCATGAGAAAGATGCCCCGGATCACCAGTTCCGTCACCGAGTCGGGGTGCTTCTGCGCGTAGGCCAGGGCCAGCGTCGAGCCCCAGGAGCCGCCGAATACCTGCCAGCGGTCGATGCGGAGGTGTTTCCGCAGGGCCTCGATGTCGGCGACAAGGTGCCACGTCGTGTTGTTCTCGAGGAGGGAGTGAGGCCGGGAGCGGCCGCAACCTCGCTGGTCGAAGACGACGATGCGATAGACGTCCGGATCGAAGAAGCGCCGCGGATGCGGGCTACCGCCGCCGCCCGGACCGCCGTGAAGAAAGACGACCGGCTTGCCGTCGGGGTTGCCGCACTGCTCGTAGTAGACCTCGTGCGGCTCGTCGACTGCGAGCAGGCCGTGATCGAAGGGTTCGATTTCGGGGTAGAGCGTTCGACGGGTGCTCATGGCTGGCTCCTGGCAGGAGGGGCAGATGCTACCAAGAACCGGAAGGCTCGTATCGCTGCTCCGCCTCGCAAGCGAGGCGAAGTCGCTCAGACTCGCTAGCTTTGTTTTCAGAAGCGTAGAAACGGAGTGCCAGTTGCAGGCGCTCGTGCAGGCTCGTATCGCTGCTCCGCCTCGCTCGCTTTGTTTTCAGGAGCGTAGAAACGGAGTGCCAGTGGCAGGCGCTCGTGCAGGCTCGTATCGCTGCTCCGCCTCGCAGGCGAGGCGAAGACGGTTCGGAAGGCTCGTATCGCCGCTCCACCCCGCGAGCGAGGCGAAGACGCTCACACTCGCTAGCTGCGTTTTCAGAAACGTAGGAGCAGAGGGTTCGGAAGGCTCGGTGCGCTGCTTCGCCGCCGTGGCATCCGACTCACTCGGGTGTCGGCAACTCGGCGCACATTCCGCCCACGATCTTCCAGCCGGCCGGGGTTTCCCGCCAGGTGTGGACGAGCTTCTGTCCTCGGGCGTAATCCCGGTCTCTGGACGAGCGGGTCCTCGCGGCGAGGTAGGTCACGGCGAAGCCATCCCCCAGGACGACGCCCTGCGGTTCGATCGTGGTCTCCAGCCCCTGTTTCGCGACGTCTGCGAACCAGCTCTCCACGGCGACCTCAAGGCCCGTAAGCGTGGCGGTGGCGGACTGCCCGCACGGCCATCCGCGGAAGTCTTCGGCCCAGAGTGCGAGGAAGGCCGCCGTGTCGCCGGCATTGACGGCGTCCCAGTAGGCCTCCTCGCCGGCGAAGACCTCGGCTTCCTCCGCCGTCATGGCCACGCCAGCCGCGGGCGAGGTCATTGCGAGCAGGCTCGCCAGCAGCGGTGTCATCAGCGTCATGGTCGTATTCCCTCGTGGATCCCGGGATGCAGCGTACGCTCAAGGCCGGCCGTACGCGAAGCGCTATCATGAATTGCCCGGGTTTCGGAGGTTGATCATGAGTGAGACGGTCGAGGGACGGTGCCTATGCCACGCGGTGCACTATCGGATCGAGCTGCCGACGCTCTGGTGCTCGCACTGCCATTGCTCCATGTGTCAGCAGGCCCACGGAGCGGCCTTCGTCACCTGGGTCGGCGTCGCCGAGGAGCGCTTCACGGTCACGGCCGGCAAGCGGGCCATTGCCTGGCACGCTTCGTCGACGGAGGCGGAGCGTGGATTCTGCAAGGAGTGCGGTAGTTCGCTGTTCTTCCGTTCCGAACGCTGGCCCGGTGAGGTCCACGTCACGCGGGCCAACCTCGTCGGGGACATCGATCGCGAACCGCAGGCGCACGCGTTTTACGACGCGCATGTCGACTGGCTGAAGCTGGGCGACGACCTGCCGCGAAAGGCCGGCTAGTCCGACGGCGGACGGGCAGGCCTAGCGGGACAGGGCTTCGATTCGCGCCAGCAGGCTGGACGTGTCCCAGCGACCGCCGCCGAGGCGCTGCACGTCGCCATAGAACTGGTCGACAAGTGCCGTGACCGGGAGCGACGCGCCGTTGCGGTCCGCCTCGCGTAGCGCGATCCCCAGGTCCTTCCGCATCCAGTCCACCGCGAAGCCGTGTTCGTACTCGCCCTCGAGCATCGTCTCGTACCGATTCTCCATCTGCCACGACTGCGCCGCACCCTTCGAGATCACCTCGACGACCGCCCGGGCGTCGAGACCGGCACGGGTGGCGAAGTTCAGCGCCTCGGCGAGGCCCTGCACCAGCCCGGCGATGCAGATCTGGTTGACCATCTTGGTGAGCTGGCCGGCCCCGCTCGGTCCCAGGAGGCGAAATTCCCGGGCAAAGGCGCGGAGCAGCGGCTTGACGGCGGCGAAGTGGGGCTCGTCGCCGCCGGCCATCACCGTGAGCTGGCCGTTCTCGGCGCCGGCCTGGCCGCCGGAGACCGGCGCATCGACGAAGCCAACCTCGCGCCGCGCTGCAACCGCATGGAGCTCTCGCGCGAGTTCCGCGGACGCCGTGGTGTGGTCGACGAAGACCGTGCCCGGACGCATGCCCGAAAGCGCGCCGCTCTCGCCGAGGAAGATCTCGCGCACCGAGTCGTCGTTCCCGACGCAGGCGAAGACGGCCGAGGCCTCGCTCGCGGCTTCGGCCGGCGTGGCGGCCGCCGCGCCGCCATTCGCGGCCACCCAGGCCTCGGCCGTGGCTTGCGTACGGTTGAAAACGGTGACCGCATGCCCTGCTTCGGCGAGGTGGCGCGCCATGGGTGACCCCATGACGCCCAAGCCGATGAAGGCGACGACTGCCATCAGTCGTCGTCGCCCGTGCGATGCATGTGGACGTCCATCTGCGGGTACGGAATCGAGATGCCCGCCTCATCGAAGCGGAGCTTGACGGTCTCCGTGATGCGCCACAGCACGGTCCAGTAGTCCGCCGCGTTGACCCACGGTCGGACCACGAAATTCACGCTGGAGTCGGCGAGCTCGCTGAGCGCAACGACCGGCTCGGGGTCCTTGAGCACGTCCGGATCGTTGCTGACGATCTCCTCGAGCAGGGCCTTGGCCTGGCGGAGATCGTCGTCGTAGCCGATGCCGAAGACCATGTCGACCCGGCGCGTCGGGCGACGGGAATAGTTGACGATCACGGAGCCGAAGATGGCGCCGTTGGGGACTGTGATCTCCTTGTTGTCCCCGGTCTTGAGGGTGGTGTGGAAGATGCGGATGTCCTCGACGGAGCCGGCGACACCAGCGATTTCCACGAACTCACCCTTCGCGATCGGCTTGAACAGGACGAGGAGGGCGCCGGAGGCGAAGTTCTGCAGCGATCCCTGCAGAGCAAGGCCGATCGCGAGGCCGGCGGCACCGATCAGGGCCACGAGGGAAGTCGTGTTGACGCCCAGAGCGTTCAGGGCGGCGATGATGACGACGAGCAGCAGCAAGAAGCGCAGGATCGAGGCGATGAACCCGACCAGCATGTCGTCGAGGTTGGCGCGCTTGAGCAGGCGCTCCGCGAGGCCTACGACCAGCTTGGCGATCATCCGGCCGATCACGAAGATCAGAAGCGCCTGGATCAACTTGATTCCCCAGGGGATGAAGTAGTCGGCGGTCAGTACGGCAACGTCGATCTCAGGCATGGCAAGGCGTCCTTTTCGCAAAAGTGTGATGCGCCGTCCAGGGCGCGGATGAAAGAATCAGGCG
>JBCCZC010000017.1:0-27104 GCA_039188505.1 Pseudomonadota bacterium
ACCTTCTTCAACGGTCCGGAGAGTTTCACGCCGGACGGCCGCCCGTACCTCGGGCCCGTGCCCGAAGTGGGTGGCGTGTTTGTCGCCACCGGCATGAACTCCAACGGCATCCTCAACTCGGGCGGCGTCGGCGTGACGCTCGCCGAGTGGCTGATTGACGGTCACCCTTCGCGCTCGATGGGGCCGTTGCTGGCAAACCGGGCCCACCCGTTCCAGCGCAACACGCGCTACAACCGTACGCGCGCAGCCGAGAGCGTCGGGTTCCACTACGGGCTCGCCTGGGCCGGGCGGCAAGTTCAGTCGGCTCGGGGCGTACGCACGCTGCCGCTGCACGCGCAACTGGTGGACGCCGGTGCCGCCATGGCGGAACGCGTCGGCTGGGAAGTGCCAATGTACTTCGACAGCCACCGCCCAGCACGACCGTGGGCTGACACCCCGAGCCTCGGTTGGAAACCCTGGTTGAACGCGGTGCGCGACGAGTGCCTGGCCGCCCGCGACGCTGCGGTGGGAGCTCGGCGAGCACCCGTCCAACGCGTGCCGCCACCTCGAGGTTGCCGCCGGATTTGAAGTTCAGCAGGAAGCGTTGCTCGGGGAAACGATCCAGCACTTCGATCAGCGTGCGGATCTCACCGATCCCGTGCCCCCGGAAGGGGTAGCTCTGGCCCCCGTCGGCCGTGTAGCCGTGGCCGACGTCGAGTGACCGGAGGGTAGCCAGGTCCGTGTTTCGCACGTACCCCGCAGCCTCGGTCCGGCATTCGAGAAACGCGTCGTGGAAGACCACGATCTCGCCATCGGCGGTCGGGCGAAGGTCGATCTCGACGACGTCGGCGCCGTACCCGAAGGCCGCCTCCATCGAGCGCACCGTGTTCTCGAGATAGTCATGCGTTGGCGGATGGATGCGGGTTGCGGAGCAGCCGGTCCGCACGTCGAGGCCGGCCGGATCGAAGGTCTGGCTGACCCCACGGTGCGCCACGATGAGCGGGCGCTCTGCCGGTCGCTCGCCAAAGGAAATCCCGAAGCGATTCACCGCGATTCCGTACACGACGACCGCCAGCGCGAAGGCCCCCGCCAGACGCGCGGCGCGTGCCAGGCGGCGACGGAGGCTGGACTGCAGCGGGGGCGGACCGGACTCTGACATGGGCCGGATGCTAACGCGAGCGGCGCGCAAAGATCGGGAAAAATCCGGGCAAAGCCGCGCGTGACGACCGGCCCGCACCACGGCAGGCCGGTGGGCCTATCGTGGCGGACGGGACAGCACTAGAGCGCGGCCGCATGGATCCGAGCTACAAGCCGATCACCGGCGCTCTCCTGGCGCTCGCCTTCGGCCTCCTTCATCTCGCGCTGGAAGCAGCGACGGGTGGGATCCGGCCGCATCATTTCCTCGCCAAACCCGGAATGGCCACCCATCTCCAACGCCTTCGGCCTACCCACGCTTCCGGTCCTCGGCTGGCTCGTGGGCCTGCGCTTCGCCGCGGCTCATGGAGGTCGCGGCGTCTCCCCACGTGCGGTTGCGTTCGGCCCGATCGTCGCCTGCGGCTACGCGGGTGCAATCGCTTTTGCCTTCACCATCGGTACCGAGGAGATCGCCGGCGGCTTCTTCTTCGCGCTCTTCGGGCTCGCATTTGTGCTGCCGCTGTACCGAATCGAGTGCCTCGCCGGGTTCGTCCTGGGCATGATGTTGGCGATCGGGGCAGTGCTGCCGGTCGTCGTGGGCGGCGTGATCGCGCTCGTGTCTCTCGCGTTGAATCCGCTGCTTCGCTGGCTCTGGAAGCGCGCGCGCCGCAGCCCCGCCCAGCAGGCTATGGGACAATTCAGCTCCGATCGGATTTCGGAAGCCCACCATGCAGCCCATCCGCCTCGTTAACGCCGATAACCTGCGGGCGGTGGGCGTGCCGCTAGCGGTCCTGCCCGCCGCCGCGCGCCCGGTGCCGATTGACCCGCCCGGCCGGCCGGTCATAGCGGAGATCGCGCCATGAGGGCGCTGATCGTGACCCTCGGCTCGCGGGGAGATGTCCAGCCCTTCATCGCCCTGGGCATGGCGCTGCGGGACCGTGGCCACGAGGTATCGCTCTGCACCCCCGACCGCTTCGAGTCCTTCGTCACCGACCACGGCCTCGGCTTCCTGCCCGCCGACGGCGGCTTCATCGATCTCCTTGAAAGCGAGGAGGGCAAGCAGCTCATCGAGGAGCTCCGCAGCCTCTGGGGCACGTTGAAGGCAAGCGCACGCCTCATGCGCCGTGTGCGCGAGTTGATCGGGTCCTTCCTCGAAGATGCCTGGACGCGGGCGCGGGATTTCCAACCCGATCTGCTGGTCCTCGGCTCCAAGGGAATCATGGGCTCGGCGATCGCCGCGCGGCTGGGCATCCCGGCCGCGCTGGTCATGCCGCTTCCGCAGCTGGTGCCGCACGGAGATTTCCCGGTGGTGGGCTTTCCCCGGCTGCCCTTCGGCCCTGCCTACAACCGCGCGACGCATCGTTTCGTGCTCCTGATGACGGGCTTCTACGCCCGCATGCTCGAGGACTTCCGGACCAACACCCTGGACCTGCCCCCCGCGCGCGGCGTGGCCGGGCTGCTCGCCGACCTTGACGGCCGCCCCTGGCCGATCCTCCACTGCTACAGCCCGCAGCTCGTGCCGCGCCCGCGGGAGTGGCCCGATCATGCCAGCGTCGATGGCTTCTGGTTCCTCGATCGCGACGCGGACTGGCAACCGCCGGAGGAACTGCTCCGCTTCCTCGACGCGGGGACAGCGCCCGTGTGCATCGGCTTCGGCAGCATGGCGGGCCGCTTTCCCGAGCAGGTCACGACCGCAGCGCTCGACGCGGTGAAGGCCGCCGGCATCCGGGCGATCCTGCTGACCGGCTGGGGCGGTCTGCAGGCGGGTGACCTGCCCTCCTCGATCCATGCCACCGACCAGGTGCCGCACGACTGGTTGTTCGAACGCTGCTCGGCGGTCGTACACCATGGCGGCGCCGGCACCACTGGGGCCGGTCTGCGGGCTGGTCTGCCGACGCTGATCTGTCCCTTCGGCCTGGACCAGCCCTTCTGGGGTCAGCGCGTGCACGCGCTCGGCGTCGGCCCCGAGCCGGTCCCGCAGCGCCAGCTTCGGCGCCGTGGTATCGCGGCGGAGCTGGCCGATCTGGTGGGCAATGACGGCTATCGCGAGCGCGCCCGGGCGCTGGCCGAGCGCATCGCCGGGGACCCTGGCCCCGCCGACGTCGCAAGGCGTCTCGAAACCCTTCAGCGCACCTGGCCGTATCCGTGAGCCAGGCGAACGGCGACGATCCCGCGCGCAGGATCCGGGGGCGGCGGCGTCATTGTCGTCTGACCGTTCGCCATCACACCGGAAGCGGGCGCCTCGACAAGCGGTTTCGCGGCTGCCGCCAGTCCGCGCCCGAGGCGCGCAGCACCCCGCGCGCCACGGGACGCAATCAATGGTCGGGAGACCTGGATGCCGGCTCGGGTGGTAGTCTCCCTGAATGAAGGCCATCCTGCCCGCGGTCACGCTGTGCGCCGTCTCCGCGGCCGGGCCGGAGATCACCCGCAACTCGGACGTGGCGCGGATTGCCGAGGGCAACTTCTGCGAGCCCGAAACGGTCCTGGCCATGCCGGACGGGTCACTGCTCGTCTCCAACGTCTGCGACTTCCGCCAGCCGGGAACCGGTTTCCTGACCCGCCTGGACCACGACGGGGAAGTGCTCGCCTGGCGGGCGGTCGACGGGCTGGACGCGCCGCTCGGCATGGCGCTGCACGGGGACGAGCTGCTCGTCGTGGACGCGAACCGGATCCGCCGTTTCGCACTCCCGGAGCTGGCACCGGGGGCCGTACTCCCGCTGGAGACCGCGGTCGCCAACGACATCGCCGTCGATCCGAATGGAACGATCTACGTCACGGACACCGGGCGCGGCGAGGTGATCGTCATCGACGCGGACAGCGGGCCGGAACCCCTCCTGGGCGCGGGCCGGTTCCCGGGCGCAAACGGCATCGCGGCGACCGCCGACACGCTGCTGGTCGGCGGCGAAGCGCTCTGGCAGGTCACGCTGGCGACCGGCGCGATCGAGCGCCTGGGGCCAGCGTGGCTGGGCGACATCGACGGGATCGAACTCGAGGCGGACGGAACCATTCAGGTCACCCCGGTCGGAGGCCCCCTCATCAGGCTCCGCGATGGCGCGGTCATCGACGTCATCGGTGGTCCGGGCGTGAGCAGCGCCAATCACGGTTACGCGGCGGCGTTCGGGCTCGCCCTGATCCCGACCGGCTTCGACAATACGGTGATTGCCGTCCGGCTCAGCCCGTGACGACGAGGCAGTTCTTGCCGCTCTGCTTGCCCTGAAGCAGCCTGCCGTCCGCGCGGTTGATCGACCGGATGCAGCTCTCCCCGGTGCGCAGATGGGCCAGCCCCAGGGTGATCGTGATCGGCGGAATCTTCGTGCCAACTTCGGGCTGGCGCGTCTCGACGGCATGCCGGGCGCGCTCGGCCGCGGCGGCGGCCGCCGCACCGTCATCGGCGAGCAGGCGAAGAATGAACTCCTCGCCGCCCCAGCGCGCGACGAGGGCGTTGGAATCGGTGGCCTGCTGCAGCACCCGGGCCACATGCTGGAGCACGAGGTCACCGATGTCGTGGCCGAAGCGGTCGTTGAAGCTCTTGAAGTCGTCGACGTCGATGATGGCGAAGTAGACCTGACCGTTGGGATCGGCATTCTCCACCTGCGCGAGAAAGCCGCGTCGGTTGAGCAGGCCGGTCAGATAGTCGGTGGAGGCCGCGCGGGCCAGGGACCGGTTGGCCTCCTGAAGCGCCCGGGTCTGGCGGTCGACCTCGTGCTGCAGCTCGCGGTTCCGCGCACGGATCCGCTGCGTATTCCAGAAGTTCCAGGCCCACGCGAACGAGAGCAGCCCGATCGCCACGGCACTCTGGCCCCATAGCGTCTGCCACCAGGCCGGCAGGACCTCGACGCCGATGGTCGCCGCGCGGCGGTTCCAGAGACCGTTGGCGTTGGCCGCCTCCAGCTCGAAGGTATACTCGCCCGGGTCGAGCCCCGTGAACAGGGTCTCGGGATCGCCGCTGACGGCGCTCCAGGCGTCATCGGCCCCGGTCAGGCGCCAGCGGAACCGATTGGCAGTCGCGTTGCGATAGTCGGCGGCCATGAAGCGCAGCCGGAGACTGCCCGCGCTCGGGGGTAGCGTGACCGTACGGCCGACCGTGGTCGGCTCGCCGTCAACCCACGCGGCGATGATGGCCGCGTCCGGCGCCGCCTGTTCCAGCGAAACGCGGCCCGGCAGGAAGCTCACGAAGCCACCGAGCCCGCCGAAGTAGACCCGCCCGTTATCACCGACATGGCCCGAGCGGGCATAGAATTCCTCCACCGCGAGGCCGTCGGATCTCCCGAACCGGGTGACCGATCGACCCTCGCGGTCGATGGCGATGACGCCTCGGTTGGTCGCTGCCCAGATCCGTCCCGGACCGGCCGCCAGACGCTGTACAGGGGTATTCGGGAAATCCGGGATGAGGAGGAGCCGTTCCCCGCTGTTCCTGACCTCGTCGTACTGCGCGAGGCCGAAGCTCGAGGCGACCCAGAGCTCGCCGTCGAGGAACAGCAGATCGTGGATGTTGCCGTCGAGTCCCAGCGTTTCCTTGGTGACGACCCGCACCTCGCCCGTAGGCGCAACATGGGCGATGCCGATATTCCAGAGTCCGAGCCAGATGCCGCCTGCGCCGTCAGGCTCGATGTCGGAGATCGACACGTCCGGCAGCTCGACATCCCCTCCCGGAGCGTACTGGCGGACCGAGCCGTCGCTGGCGAAGCGGAACAGTCCGCTGGCCCAGGTGCCGATGTCGACGGCACCGTCGACGTAGCCGTGGATGACCGTGGCGTCTTCCCCGTCGAGCGAGGCGAAGCGGGGCACCGTCGAGAGCTCGCCCGACCGGGGATCGAACTCGAGCACGCTACCCCGCGCGGCCACGAGCACCCGGTCGCCGGCCTCGGAGAATCGATTGATCGGATAACTCTCGCTGTCCGGCACGCGGGTAAAGCTATTGCCGTCCGCCGTGCGACGAAGCCGCCAGATGCCCCGGCGTGAACCCAGCAGCAGGTCGTCCGGCGCCAGTTCGTAGACACTGTCGGCGGTCGCCAGCCTGGATTCGAGCCGATACCCATCGAAGCCCGGAACGGTCGGCTGAGCCCGGATCACCCCAGCTTCCCGGGTGGCGATCCAGCCGACTCCGCTGCGGTCGAAATGGAAGCGACGGATGTTGCGCTCGGGGAACAGGACCGGTTCCGGCTGGCCGAGGGGAGGCACGGCATTGCCGTCGACGTCGACGGCGCGCACGCCCGCCAGGGTCCCCAGCAGCACGTTGCCGCGGGGGGAGCGGGCCAGCGTGTTGATGAGCGGCAGATCGCCCGCCAGGCGCCGCAGACCGGCGTCTTCGAGGCGATAGATCGTTTCGCCGTCGGCAACCCACAGCGCGTCGTCGACGAGGAGCAGGGCGCGGGGGTAGTCCAGCCAGGGCTGGTCCGGGCTGAAGGTCCTGCCGGTGACCGATTCCAACCCGTCGTTCGTTGCGACCCAGATGTCTCCATCGGGGCCTTCGGCGACGGACCAGACCCGCATGAAGGGCATGCCGTTGGCCCGGGCCTGCGGCTGCACGGCGCCCCGGGGCTGATCGAGCCGGTAGAGCCCGCTGTCCGCCGAGCCGATCCAGACGCGGCCGGCGGAGTCCTCGAACAGAACCTGGATATGGGTCGGCGCCTGAGCTGCGGTCACGCGCTCGAAGCGGCCATCAACATCGAGCAGTCGATTGAGACCGCCACCCCAGGTGCCGACGATGACGGTGCCCTCCGAGGTGGCCAGCACCTCACCCGCCGCCGAATGCGACAGCGATTCCGGGTCCGCGGGATCATGGAGAAAGGACCGGACCTGGTAGCCATCGAAGACATTGGCGCCACCGGCGGCGCTACCCAGCCAGATCCGGCCACGCGCGTCCTGCGAGATGCTGAAGATCGTTGAGTCCGCCAAGCCGTCGGCGAGGCTCAGCATCTCGAACTGGACCGACTGCGGGCGGGACCAGATACCCGAAGCTCCGGCCGTCGACCAGACGGAGGCGATGGCGACGGCCATGGCGCCGAGGAGTCCTGGCAGGCAGCGGTGGGGCGATCCTGATCTCAAGTTTCGTCCGCGACTGGAAAAATTCGAGTCTAGCGGCAAATTGCGGAGCAAAAACGAAGGATTTCGCAGACGCGACGTTCGTTTACAGCGACGAAACCGTTATCCCAGCTCGGCTCGCAGGGCCGCGCGATAGCGCCGGCTCACCGGCACGACGTGCCCGCCGGTGAGCCTTGCCCGAGCATCACCGGTGTCGAAGGGCTCGATTTCGCTCACGCGATCCATGTTGAGAATCGCCGAGCGATGGACGCGCACGAAACCGGCCTCGCTCAAGCGCTGCTCGATATTGCCCATGGTTTCGCGCAGCGGGTATAGCCGTCGCCCGACGTGCAGATTCACGTAGTTGCCTGCCGCTTCGATCCAGTCGATATCGTCGACCTTCACCAGGAACTCGCGGCCCAGCTTCTTCACGAGGAAGCGGTCGGTTACCGGCGCGGGCGGCGCCTCCTCCCGGCCCTCCGCGAGGAACCGGGCCTCACCCTGGAGCCGCAGGAGCACAAAGCGGTAGAGATAGATGATCGCGAGGATCTCGAAGTAGGATCGGAAGTCCTTCAGGTATTCGTAGCCGAACCCCTGCAGCACCGGCCCGAAGCTGTAGCTCTCCCCGACGACGGCGTAGACCAGCTTGCGCAGGAGGATCATGGCGGCGACGTGGACGACCGACCAGGCCACGGTGAAGCCGAGATGCGCCAGCAGGTTGCGCCGTAGCGTTCCCAGCCGCAGCGGGAAGCGCGCGCCGAAGGCCAGCATGACGGGCAGTAGCAGGCCGATCATTAGCGTGCTGGTCCCTTCCCAGGTGACCAACTTCCAGAACGGAATGCCGCCGCCCGCCCGAGCGCTGTCGATGACCGACACGCTGGTATTCGCGACCCAGTTCACGAACAGGATGCCGCACCAGATCACCAGCTCGTAGCGGCGGTGGTGGCGCAGGTAGTGCTTGAGCCCGCTCATGGCACGATTCTAGCGGACGTGGGCGCGGCTCCGGCACGCACCCCGCGGTGCGTCCCACCGTTCGTCACTCGCTCCCGCCACTGGTCACCGGCTCACCGGCCCCCGACCTTTTCAGGGCGCGATCGCGGCATCGCTACGCGACGATGAGGCGCCACCGAACCAGACCGGAGTGACACCGCATGGCCGCGACACCGACCCGACGCCACGACGTGGACGCCCTCCGCGTTTTCGCCTTCGGCCTGCTGATCCTCTATCACGTCGGCATGTTCTACGTGAGCTGGGGCTGGCACGTGAAGAGTGCCTACCAGAGCGAAGCCCTCGAGGGGCTGATGCTCGTGGTCAACCAGTGGCGCATGCCGCTGCTGTTCCTCATCTCCGGGCTGGCCGTGCATTTCCTCGTCGACAAGGTGAGTGCGGTCACCTTCGCCCGCCGCCGGCTGGTCCGGCTCGGCGTGCCGCTGCTCTTCGGCATGGCGGTGATCATCCCGCCGCAGGCCTACTACGAGGCGCTGACCAACGGCGCCTTCGACGGCGGCTACGTCGCTTTCCTCGGGGCCTACTTCTCGTTCCAGCCCTGGCCCGAAGGCGCCTTCGCCGGGTCCGACATCGGCGTGACCTGGAACCATCTCTGGTACCTGCCCTACCTGCTCTGCTACACGCTCGTCGGCCTGCCGCTGTTCGCCTGGCTCCGCGGCCGCGGGCGGGCTGTCGCCGCGCGGTTCTCCGCCCTGCGGGGCTGGGCACTCATCATCGTGCCGATCATCCCGCTATGCCTGATCGGGTGGTTCATCTACCCCCGCTTCCCGTACATCAGCCACGCGCTCCTGGATGACTGGTACGCGCACGCGCTCTACTTCACTTTCTTCCTCTATGGCTTCTTGATCGGTCGGGATCCGGGGCTCTGGGCGGAAATCGCGCGCCTTCGCCGTTGGACGCTGGCCCTGGCGCTGATCGCGTTTCCCACCTACCGCGCCATCGTGGGCTGGGTGCCGGAGGAGCCGACGACGATGCATAACCTCCTGCTGTTCGGCGCCGTCTACCTGAACCGCTGGCTGTGGCTGCTCGCCGTGCTGGGCTGGGGCCACGCCCTGCTCAACCGCCCGTTCCGCTGGCTGCCCTACGCCACCGAAGCGGTCTATCCGTGGTACATCCTCCACCAGACGATCACGGTGGTTGCCGGCTTCCACCTGTCGCGCCTCGCGCTGGGTCCGGTGGTCGAACCGATAATGCTCGTCGCAATCACCTTCGGCGGCTGCCTGCTGCTGCATGAGTTCGTCATCCGTCGGAGCCGCTGGCTACGGCCGCTATTAGGGCTCAAGCCCATGGCCGAAAGCACCGCATCAACGTGCCGTGACACCACGGCGGCGTCGCGCCAGCTTTGAAGGCCAGCTGGCCGACCGGACGCCCCGGCGGTTGGACCACGGCGATCGAGTTTCGGCGCTCCCCGAGACCACGGCGTCGCAGTTCACGCCCGGTTGCACCGGCATACGACACGGCGAAGCCGCCTTCGGGAGCCGCGTTGCGACCGCACTCGCGCGCCTCAGGCGCTGACCTCGTCCTCGCCGCAGATCCGATTCCGGCCCGCGGCCTTCGCCGCGTAGAGCGCCCGGTCCGCGGCGCCGATCAGCGCATCTGCGGTGCGCGGGTCACCCGCAGGGCTTGCGGCGACGCCGATCGAGATCGTCGTGCCGACGGCGGCAGCATCGGTCGCTGCGCGGAGTCGCTCCGCCAGCGCCCGTGCCTCGGCGAGCGTCATCGCGGGAAGCACGACCATGAATTCCTCGCCGCCGTAGCGGGCCAGGAGCTGATCACGACCGGATAGCCCGGCCTCGAGCGTCTCTACGAGTCGTTGCAGGAGGCGATCACCGGCCTGGTGGCCGTGCTCGTCGTTGTAGCGCTTGAAGTGATCCACGTCGATCGCGAGCAGCGCAATCGCTCCCGCCACCTCGGGCGCGCACAGGGCCGCAAGGCGCTCGTCCAGGGCCCGCCGGTTGGCGGCTCCCGTCAGCCCGTCGCGCCGGGCCAGGCGCTCGAGCTCGCGGGTGGCGTCCGCCAGCGCCGCCGTGCGCGCCTCGACGAGCCGTGAGAGCTGTGCGGTACGCCGGCGCAGCAGCTGCTGCACCGCAAGCCCCAGGAGCAGAAGGAGTGCGGCGAATCCCGCCGCCCGCGCCCAGGGGGTGGCGTGCCATGGCGGCACGACCTGAAGCACGTAGGGTCGGATGCTGCTCACGCGACCCTCGCCGTCCATGGCCTGGAGTTCGAGCACGTAGTCGCGCGGACGCAGGTTCGAGTAGGTGTAGCTGCGCGAGCGCGACCAGTTGCTGAACTCGGTCTCGTAGGGCACGAGGCGACCGCGGTAGCGGACGCTGGCGCTCGCATCGAGGCGCTGCATGGCGAATTCGAACCGGATCCCCCAATCACCCTGCGCAAACGCCTGGGGGTCATCGGGGGCGAGCGGCAGCAGCCCACCGTCCCCATCCGGTCCGAGCCAGGTGACCCGCGTCAGCCGCAGCTCGGAGCCCGCGGTGGAACGCTCTTTGAGCTCGCCGGGTTCCCGCAGCAGGAGGGATTTGGAGGCGGCCACCAGCAGGCGCCCGTCCACCTCGACCTCGTTCACGATTTCCCCGCGCCGAAGCAGTTGGATTCGTTCTTCCTGCCAGGGAACACCCGGTCCCGCCCGGCGAAAGACCCGGGTGTTGCTTGCGGCCCAGCGGATACCGGCGGGATCGCCGGCAAGGCACAGCGCTTCACCGTCTTCTCGCAGCGCCTCCAATCCGTCCAGCTCGACCCGCTCGAAGGTCTCGCCATTCCAGCGGAAGAATCCCTCTCCCGTGGACACGAGCGGGGCGTCGGTGGTGGCCTCATCGATGCAAGCAAAGGGCTGGACACCGAGCTCGAGACCCGCGGCCTCATCGAATTGCGTAGCCTCACCGAAGCGACCCGATGCATCGAGAGGAATGCGCCAGACCCCGTCGCGGCCGGTCCCCAGCCAGACTTCCTGCTCACGCTGCAGCAGGCTGATCACCCGGACGTCGCCGTCCGCCGGCACCGGATCACCGATGCGATAGCCATCGCTCGCCGGATCGAGCCGTCGCAGGCCGCCTTCGGTGCCCACGAATAGCGCCCCCGAGGCGCCGGCAACGGCCCAGAAGCCGCGTGGATAGATGTCTTCGGCCAGAACTTCCATGCCACCAGGCCCGATTCGCAGCAGATCGTGCGGCGTACCGATCAAGGCGTGCTCCTCGTCGAGGACCCAGAGCGCATGCGCGGAATCCGGTACCCGCTCGTCCCGGACGAAGGTCGTCGAGCCTTCCGTGCCGCGGTCGGCACGGAGCGCACCTGCCGTGGTCAGCACATAGGTCTCTTCCGCCCATTGAGCGACCCGGTAGACGGTCCCTCGAATCCCATTCTCGTCGCCGAGCACCGTCCAGCGAGACGGCAGACGCACGTGATGAAAGCCGCCGTCGGCGCCGACGAGCAGCCCGCCGAAGCGACTCGGTGCGAGCCCGGAGATGAAGCCTTCGTCGACCGTCACGGCGCGCAACCGCTGCCTTGAGGCGTCGACGAGGAGCAGACGACCGTCGGCCGTTCCGAGCGCGATCGACCCGTCGGAAAGCGCCGTTCCGTGCTCTGCAACCGACGGCGGTGGCATACCGTCCGGCATCGACAGCTCCGTCAGCGACCGGCCGTCGAAGCGCCACCAGCGGTCGTCGCGCCCGAACAGCAGCACGCCGCCGTCCTGGAGCGGAATCGCCTCGAAGAGCAGCTCCGTCAACGCCGCGGTGCCGGGAACCGGCACCCACTGATCGCCGGCCCGTCGCCGCAGTCCCTCGCCACGGAACTGGAGATAGGTCTCGTCCCGGTAGCGAAACAGTACGCCGAAGCGGCCCGCATGCCGCCAGTGCTGCACGGACGCAAGGCCACCGTCGAGGAAGAAGACATCCCGAAGCGCCTTGAAGTAGATGCCCTCGGGCGCGACCACCGTGTCCCAAATATCGGCGAAGCCGTCGCCCTCGACGAGATCGCCGAACCGATCGGTGAGCGACTCGTACCGAAACTCACCGGTTGCGAGGCGCTCGACGTAGCCAAAGGTGTCGTAGCCGCCGACGTAGAGTCGCCCGTCGCCGGCCAGCGCGAGGGAGCGGACGAGGTCCTCGTTGCCCAGCGGCGTAAGATCCCAGCGCTCCCCGTCGAAGGCGAGCACGCCCGTGGCGTTGCCGAGGTAGACGGTACCGTCCGCGCCTTCTGCGATCGCGAAATTCTGCACGGCCACGTCCACGGTCGGCGCGTGCGTCACGACGGGCGGAATGCCCTCCACGCCGTCGGCACCGCCGGCGATGGGAAGCAGCAGGAGGAAGGCGATTGTCAGAAGACGCATCGAGCGTCGGCTCCGGAACCTAGGGTCGTGAGGAGCGTAGGCGATGGCGTGTGAAGGGAGGGCGCTGCCCGCGCCGCGGGCGCAAGCAACAAGGGTTAGCGCCCCTAGGGATCGATCCGGGCGACGGCGAAGACCTCGACGTGGCCGGCCCGCCCACGGAGCTCGACAGCGCCGATGGACTCGATCTGGAAATCGTCGACGCGGGGCAGTCGCTCCCTTACCGAGGCCGAGATCAGCAGCGGCTTCCCGACCTCGTTGCACATCCCCTCGATGCGGGCAGCGGTGTTGAGCACGTCGCTCAGGTAGGCGATGTCGCGCTTGACGACCCCGACCTCGGCGACGGTCACGGGACCGAGGTTCACGCCGGCCTTGAACTGGGGACGGAGGCCGTAGGTCGCCTCATAGTAGCTGCGCCTCGCCTCGAGGCGTGCGTCGAAATCGTGGAACACGCGCAGGCAGTTGGCGTTGACAAGCCCGCGCTCGAGGATCCAGGTGAGAATGGCCTCGTCGCCGACGTACTGGTAGATCTCGACGTCATAGCGCAGAACGCTATCCGTTAGATCACGGAAGCAGTCCTGGACTAGCTGGGTGAAGCGCACGTGGCCGAGTTTCTCCGCGTGCGACGTCGACCCCTTGAGATCCAGGAACATGAAGATCCGTTCCTCGCTCTTCGGTCGGTGATAGCGGCCCAGGATCAGCTCGCGGAGGATCCGCGGACCTACCATGCCCGCCATCTGGCGGACGAACACCATGATCACCGTTACGGTCAGAACGTACAGGACGACGCTGATGAGCCGAGGATCGGTAAAGGCTTCTACGCAGGCGGCGGCGAACGCGGCAGCCGTCAGTTCCCCCTCGACGTCGGCGGTAGCCACCGCAACGAGTATGACCAGCAGTACCACGGCCACGAACATGGCCCCGGCCTTGAGGGCGATGAGCGTCAGATAGGGCTTCGACCGAATCCTCGACCGGTCGATGCGCTCGTTCACGATCCAATCCATCCCCGCCAGGCACGCCGTGCCGACAAGCGTGATTACCGCATACATCAGCGGTCCGTCGGCCCACGCGATCGTGTCCGGCGTGCCGAAGTAGCGGATGAGCTGGAACAGCAGCACGGCGAAGAGCCAGCCCAGGTAGGTGAGCGCAAAGGACCTCAAGGCGGCAAGCCACCTCCGTCCGGTTCGCGGTGTTTCGCTCAACGGATGCCATCCGGCTTCGACTGCGATGAGAGTATAGCCGGACCAGAAACGATCGCTCCCGGGACGCAATCCGCGTTTCCTGTAAGAAAAACCGCGGCACCGGCGACCAACGGGGTATGGCAGCACTCGATCACAACGCGACATTCACGGCGTGGGTCACGGACCACGCGGGAATCATCCACAAGGTGGCCCGCGGCTATGCGAGCGGCGCGACCGATCACGACGATCTCGTTCAGGAGATCCTGTTCGCGGTGTGGCGGAGCGTCCCCGGCTTTCGCGGCGACAGCCAGCCGTCGACCTATATCTATCGGATCGCGTTGAATCGAGCGATCGCGCTGCAGCGGGCCGACGCGAGCAGAACGAGCGGCGAGAGCGGTCAGGACGTGGATCCGGATTTACTGCCGGCAGCGCCGGAGCCACCGGACGATCGCCTCGAGCTGATCTACACGGAGCTGCGCAAGCTCGACGAGATCAGTCGCGCGGCCATGCTGCTGCAGCTCGATGGCTACCGCTATGAAGAGATCGGTGAGCTGCTCGGCCTGACGTCGAGCAACGTGGGCGTGCGCCTGAACCGCGCCCGGAAGACCCTGATGGACAACCTGCGAGGAAAATGACGATGGGCAAGGCAGAACTCGAACAGCTCTGGCACGAACAGACTCTGGGGACCAATGCACGATTCGACCCGATCCGACATGTTGCCCGCCTACGGGGAAAGCGGCGATCGGTGATGGTGCTGACCGCTGTGGCGGGCGTCATCTCGCTCGCCGCCCTCGGCCTGCGGGCGGCGAAGCTTCTCGCCGATCCGGGCTTCACGCTGGCTACCGGTACCGCCGAACTGCTGCTCGCCGCGCTGCCGCTACTGTGCGTTCTCGGAACCGCCGTGCACCTGCGTCGACAGCACGCCGAACTCGACGCCCTGCGACTCGATACGCGCCAATGCATCGAGTTCGCCTAC
Source organism: Pseudomonadota bacterium (assembly GCA_039188505.1). GTDB lineage: Bacteria > Pseudomonadota > Gammaproteobacteria > Xanthomonadales > SZUA-38 > JBCCZC01. The sequence goes on from JBCCZC010000017.1 coordinate 14,642, forward strand.
CGGACCGTCCGCCGCGAGATCCGCGATATCCGCCGTGCCGGTCCGCCGATTCTGGCGGGTTTCGTCGGCCTGTTCGCGGTGTCGAAGTGGCAATCGATCGCAGCCGGACGGGAGGTGCTGACCCACGAGGCCTTCTCGATCTTCCTCGTGGCTGGCGTCGCCGTGATCGCCGTGGCCGTGCTCCAGCATCGGCTCACAGCCTTCCTGCAGCCCCGGCTTGCCCACCTCGAGAACCTTCGGCAGCAGCTGGACTGAGGACGCTTCAGAGCCTGGCGCAGCGGAATCCCTCGCGAATGCGGCGGAGCGGCTCCCAGGCCGCATCCGTTGCAGGCCGGGGCGAGAGCAGAAAAACGACGGCGTCGTGGCCTTCGGCGCCGCAGCGTTCAACGGTGACCTCGACGTTCAACGTGATCGGGGCCCGCGTCACGAAGGCATCGTAGCTCTCGACGGTGCCATCGAAGCGCCGCTGGCCTGCGCCAGCGAAGTTGCCACGTACCGAGAGGGGCCCGGGATCGAACTCATTCGCGGTAGCAACCGCCTGCGCGAGGCCGCGGAAATAGGCCTCGAGCTCGGTGGCGAGACGACTCTCGTCAACACCCTCGGCGGATTCCACCCACCAGAGAAAGGCATAGGTCCAGAAATCATTGGCCTCGGCATCGAAGAAGCCCGGCGAGAATCGAATCTCCTCGACGCCCTCGTAGTCGAGCGAGGGCGCGAAGGCGAGCGGAAAGGGGATCGTTTCCGTCGCGAAACCCTCGGGTGTGGGGAGTTCGAAGATCGGTTGGGCGTTCACCGGGATGGCCGCAACGAGAAGCGTCAAGAGGAGCAGCAGAATTCTCACCGGGCGTTCTCCAGCCAAGGGACTAATCAAAGGAAGACAGCTCACGATAGGCGGCGACGTCGAAGCCCTCGGCCGCAAGCCACGTTGCGGCACCGGCATCGCCATCGAAAACGTCTGCGTGGAAGCCCGATAGCGGCGCCACGATAAACTCCTCGATAAGGTCGCGGAGCATGCGGTTTCCCCCAACGACGTACGCCGAATGGGTCCGACCATACGCCGTCAGCAGCTCGATCTGCTGCTGCATCGGCGCGGCCATCTCGAGCCCGGCAATGCCCCAGCGGCGCACATCGGTGACCGTTGCCCAGCCGCCGGTGGGCTGGGCCCGGGCGGCATGCTCCTGGGCTTTGGCGTAGGCGTGCGCCGTTTCCATGTTCCAGGCGTCGAAGAGCCGGAAAACGACCACGTCGCCGCAGGCATCCACGGTGTATTCCCCGTGCTTTCTCATGGTTGCTCAAGTTCCTGCATGCCGCCCCGCGTCCTGGCGGCCAACTGTCTGGCCGTTCTGGTCAAGTTCGATCGCCCCTAGCTGCCTACCATTTGCCCATGGAGGGTAACAACGCCTTCCAGACCTCTCCTGGCACTCCTTAAGCGAGAAGAGGGTTCATTGAAGCCCTACGATCATGGCCGTTTCCTCCCTTGCGGCCATACTTGGCCGGGTCCGCATCAGCGGGGCCGGCCATTTTTTTTGCCGCCGCCTCAAGGACGCGGCTCAGCGGCGCAATCCGTGCTTCGCAACACCTGCCCCCGGAGCCCGGGCGTTTCCTCTTCGCCCGCGGCGTAGGCCACCCGGCCACCGACCAGGACGGTGTGGATACCCGCGCTCAGCGCCGTTGCATCCTCGTAGCTGGCTATCGCAGCGAAGGCGTCGGGATCGAGGACCGCGACGTCCGCATGATACCCCGTCCGCAGGAAACCACGCTCGCAGAGGCCGATGGTCTCGGCGACCAGTCCCGCACTGCGATGGACAAATTCCTCGGGGGAAAGGAGGCGCCGATCACGGACGAAATCGGCAAACTTCTTCGGGTACGTACCGTACTTTCGCGGATGCCCCGATGACCCGTCCGAGCCGGTCATGACCCAGGGTTGCACCGCAAAGGCGTCGACGTCCTCGCGCGCCATGACGAAGGAGGCGACGGATGGATCGCCGTCCAGGATGATCTCGACCGCCGCTTCGAGCGTCGGCAGCTCGAGCCGCGCGGCCGCATCGGCAAGGGTCTGGCCGGCGAACCGGTGCCCGGCTTTGGTGATGAGGAAAGCGTCGGCGCCGTTGCGCACGACCAGGTTCGCGGCCATCTCCTCGAACACTCGCTGACGCAAGGCAGGGTTGCGGAGACGCGCACGCATGGCGTCCTTCGAATCGGCCTGAACCCAGCGCTCGAGGAGCGCATTGCTCAGGCGAGTCCCGGAAGCGAGCCAGGGATACTGATTGGCGGTGATGTCGAGACCGCGCGCGCGAGCGTCGTTGATCATCTGGATCATGGTTTCGCCGTAGCCGGTCACGTCGCCACCGAGCGCCTTGATGTGCGACACATGGACCGCGACGTCCGCCGTTTCCGCGATGAGAATCATCTCCTGTAGCGCACCGAGGACACCGACGCCCGCGGAACTCTCGGAACGCATGTGGGAGTCAACGACGCCGGCGCGGTCGCCAACGACCCGCGCGAGAGCGATGATCTCCTCGGTCTGCGCATAGCTCCCGGGAGCGTAGAAAAGGCCCAGGGAAAGGCCGAACGCGCCGGCGTCGAGGGCCTCGGCCAGAACCGTCTCCATGGCGCGCTGCTCGGCCCGGGTCGGTGCCCGAACCTCGAGGCCCATCACCCGACGCCGAATCGCACCGTGGCCGGCGAGGGCTGCAACGTTGGTCCCGACGCCGGCAGCCTCGAGCTTGCCGAGATAACCGGGTACGTCCTCGGACCCGCCGCCGTCGTTTCCCACGAAGACCGTGGTCACGCCCTGAGCCAGATAATTGAGATTGCGCCGGCGCGCGGGGGCGCTCGCCACGAGATCCAGGCTCGCGTGCGTGTGCGGATCGATGAAGCCCGGCAAAACCCATTGCCCATCGGCGTCGATCACCCGCTCGGCGGTGGCGTCCGGCCCGGCATCGACGCTGGTGATCCGACCGTCGCGGATAGCGATATTGGCCACGCGCGGCGGCCGAAGACTCCCCTCGAAGACCAGCCCATTGACGATCAGGATGTCGTCGGCCGCGGCCGGCACCGCGATGGCCGCGAGCACCAGTACCATCAATCGGTTAAGGTCTGTTCGCATGATGTCCGTGTCCCTTGCTTCCCGCACCGGTACCTCGGCGGGACGCCTGCTCGCTGCCGTTCTCCTCGTGCCGCTGCTACTGGCAGGTTGTCTCACGCACCGGTCGTCCATGCCGCCCTGTGCCTTCGGCAGCCTGCGCGTCGATGCCGGCTTCGACGGCGGCGCGATTGCCCAATGTACGCGACAAGGCGAAAGCGCGCTCCTGCTGACCATCCGACCCGAGGCCCCGCCGACAAACAACAGTCCGTGGTACGCCTTCCGGATCTCGTCCGAATCGCCACGGCGGATCACCGTCACGCTGGCGGTCGAGGAAGGCCGGTTCCGCTACTGGCCGAAGTTCAGCCGGGACGGCGAGAACTGGTTCCGCATGCCCGATGCGCAGGCGGAAACGGTGGCTGACGACACGCGGTTCACGTTCTCCACGCAGGTGGATCGCCACCCGCTCTGGGTCTCGGCCCAGGAGCTTGTGACCACCGACGATTACGCGCCGTGGCTCGACGCCTGGGCCGCCGCGCCCGGGGCGACGCGGCAAACGATCGGCACGAGCCGCGATGGCCAACCGGTCGAGCTCCTGACGATCGGAAGCGGGCCGGAGACGGTGGTGCTGCTCGGTCGCCAGCATCCACCCGAGGTCAGCGGCGCCCTGGCGATGACCTGGTTCCTCGACGAGGTCTTCGGTTCTTCGGAGCTCGCCACGACGTTTCGCGAGCGCTTCCGGATACTCGCGGTTCCGCTCATCAACCCCGATGGCGTCGACCGCGGCCACTGGCGCTTCGGTACCGGAGGGCTCGATCTGAACCGGGATTGGGGCGGCTTCACCGAGCCTGAGCCTGCTGCGGTGCGAGATGTCATCGACGCCTGGGTCGCCGGTGGAGCCGATATCCGGCTCGTACTGGATTTCCACTCAACCTACGAAAACAAGTTCTACACCCAGATGCCCGAGGACAACGCCCAGCCTCCGGGCTTCGCGACGCTTTGGCTCGACCGCTCGCGCGAGCGTCTGCCCGATTTCGAATTCGAACACGATCCCCGCCCGCCCTCGGGCCAGGCCAACACGAAGAACTACTTTTTCGAACGGTTCGGCATCCATGCCATCACCTACGAGCTCGGCGACGAGACCGATCGACGGACAATCAGGCAGGTGACGCCCGTTTTCGCCCAGGAGATGATGCGCACGCTCCTCGAGTGGGATCGCCCAGCAGCGCCCTGACTCGAGGAGGAACGAGAAGTTGAACGTCCAGGCGGCGTTCAGCCGCGGTTAACCCGCGCATGGTCACGCTAGCGCGGAGGGATTCAGGGAGAAGAGGCACACCATGATCCACCCGTTTTCGGAGGCGTCCGGGCCGGCGGCCTGCAACCGACCGGAGGCCACACGAGGCGTCGGAGGTCTCGTTTCCGCGGCCGCTCTACCGGCAGTTCTGCTGGCTCTCATGATCAGCGCTGCGCCCGCCCTCGCGCAGCCCGCCACGTCGGACTACCTCGAATCCGTACTCCTGACCGAGCCGACGACGGACGCGCCGATCGAGATCGAGACGCGCACGCTGGTCGAACTGGATGCCTCGCGGGTGGACGTCTTCCGCAGCGGGTTCCAGGTGTTCGTCAACCTGCTCCTCGATGGAGCACCCCGCGCCGAGCCCCCAGCGGAGCAGCGTTTCCGATATTCGATCGGTTTTCTCCCGGCGGGCTTCACCGAGGTGCTGTTCTACGTCGACGGTCAGCCGATCCAGGACGGGCTGCGGCTGCACGTCGCCCAGGTGCGATCGCCGCCGGCAGCTGAGCTTGCCCGCGGCGACGACGTCAGACCGTTCGAGATCGACACCGGACGCTTCGGTTTCTTTCCAATCGAGTTCCGCCTGCCGGACGGGGCGCCGCCGGGCGCCTGGGGCGTGACGCTCTTCGATGAGCCGGCGGGCGCGGTCAGCGCGGGTGCTGTCCTGCCCCCTGGAGGCGCGGTGCCGGGATTCTTCAGCTTCGGCATCGCGACCGCCGAGGACGTGGCGGTCACCGTGTTCGAGTATTCGGGTAGCGTGGATACGCTCGATCTGGTCCTCGAACGGATCGTCGACGGGTCGCGCGTCCGCATCGTCGAGGCGCCTGCGACACCCAGCGGCGGCGGCTTCTCGGCGTCGCTCGAACCCGGGCTCTACGTCCTGGTCGTCAGCAACGGCGCCGGAGCGCCGCGGGCCCAGTTCGGAGCGACGATCGCCGCCTCGAGCCTGCAGCGCGGCTTCAGCTTTGGCGGCTGGATGGACGACGTGGGCGTCGGAGGCTTCACGACCGCATTCGGATCGACGACGATCCGCTTCGATCTCGTCTACGGGTCCAACTACGGCGAGGTGGGGGCGGAAGAGCCCGAGGTTGCCGTCCTCTGGGACGAGTCGCCCACCGACCGCTACGCCATCTATCGCTCGAGCTCGCCGTCCGGCGAGGCGGGCGGCGAACTGACGGAGGTCCGGTCTCCGGCTGGCGAGCCGCTGGTGTTCGCGACGCACCCGACCGTCGCGGCCGCGATCGTCACCCCGGACCTCACGCGGTTCCTCGTTCCCGCCACCGAAACGGGCGCGTTGCCCGCGATCCTCGCGTTCGCGAACGCCGAAACGATAGCGTGCTGCCCCGATCCCGGGCTGGGCCCCGACGCCATACCGGTGGGCTTCGATGCGAGCGGCGAACGCTTCGTGCACATCGAGCCCGGGGCCTCGGAGTCCACCAGCGAGCTCATAGCGACGGATCTCGCCAGCGGATCCCGGCAGGTGTTCGAGCTGCCCTATGAGCCGGATCGGGTGCTCGCCGCAACGATCGATGATTCGGGCCGCACCGCGATCGTGACGGGAAGGCCCGCCAGCGGTACCAGTGCCGCCCGCGTCGATCTCGAGACCGGCGAGGTGGACGTCTTCTTCGAGACCACCGACGCCTTCCTGCTGGATTTCGCGGCAGAGCCGGATGCCAGTGGCTATGCCGCCATCGAGATTCCCTCCTCGGTTCTCGGCCCGGGCCTGACCGTGACGACCGTGGATCCCGCGACCGGCGAGACGTCGAGGTTCAGAGCGCTCTTGCCAGTTTTCCTGGGCGCCCTGGTCTATCGTGACAGCTGGCTGCGTGAGGGCATTCTCACCGTCGTCTTCGACTGCACCGAGTTCTGGCTACGCCAGTGCATCAGTCGAATCGACGTTGACCAGCAGCTGACCCTCCCCGGCGAACCGCCACCCGCGGGCTTCGCCTACTCGACCCTGCTGGATGAATCTCGCGACGGCCGCTGGCGGCTGTTTTCCCGGCGCACCCTGCTCGCCGCCGGCAACCAGGTGCTCCCCGGCAGCCGGGAGGTCTGGCTCCACGATGCGGCCAGCGGCTCCGCGACCCGCATCACGCAGGCCTCCTACGATCCGTTTCCGTCGGGCCGGGTCAGCCAGGACGGTTCCCGCGTGCTGCTGTCAGACGGCGCGGTCGGCGTCGAGGCCGGTGCGCCGGTCGGGGAACGGCTGCTGCTCTGGCGCCGCGAGACGCGGTAGCCACCTGTTGGAATGCGGCGAATCGACGGAGCCTACGCGTCGCGGCGGTATCGACAAGCGCGACGCGCCCGCTCGTAACGGGCGCCGGGCAGGCCGCTAGCCGCTCTGCAGGACGGCCGGCGCCACCACCAGGGCGACCAGCGTCACCAGCACGATGCCGATGAGGTTCAAGAGCACGCCAGCGCGGACCATCTGGGGAATCGTCAGCATCCCGGTCGCGAACACGATCGCGTTCGGCGGCGTGGCGACCGGCAGCATGAAAGCGCAGCTCGCGGCGATCGTGATCGGCACGGTGAGGATGAGTGGCGGGATGCCCGCCTGCAGCGCGATCGCCCCCATCACCGGCAGCAGCGTGGCCGTGGTCGCGAGGTTGCTCGTCAGCTCGGTGAGGAAGATCACGAGCGCGACGGCCGCGACTACCAGCACGGCGGTGCCCAGCGCGTTCAGCGGCGAAAGGCTTTCGCCGAGCCACAGAGCGAGGCCGCTGTTGGAGACGGCCGCCGCGAGGCTGAGGCCGCCGCCGAAGAGAATCAGTACGCCCCACGGCACGCGCGCCGCGTCGTGCCAGGTCATGAGCTGCGGCTGCGTCGCGTTCCCGCTCGGAAGCATGAATAGCAGCAGCGCCGCGGTCATCACGATGCCCGAGTCCGAAATCCCGGTCAGGCCGAACCATTCGGTGAGTGGGCGCCGCAGGATCCAGCAGAACACGACGGCGCCGAAGACCACGGCGACGCGCTTCTCCGGCGTCGTCATCGGACCCATCTCTTCACGCAGCTCGTGGAGATGGCGATCCACCGCGTCATTCGCGGGAATGTCGAAGGGGTGCAGGAGACGGGTCAGAGCGAACCACGCAATCGGCAGCATCATCAGGCTCAAGGGAACGCCGACCATCATCCAGCGGGCGAAGCTGATCTCGATACCGTAGTTGTCGGCAAGGTAGGCGATGAGCAGCGCGTTCGGCGGCGTACCGATGAGCGTCGCCATGCCGCCGATGCTCGCGCCGTAGGCGAGCCCCAGGAGCATCGCGATCTGGAAGTGGCCGAGGTCGTGCTCCCGCAGATCAGCCACGTTTTCACGGATGACCGCCAGCACCGAGAGCACGATCGGCAGCAGCATCATCGTAGTCGAGGTATTCGTCATCCACATGCTGAGCAGCGCGCACACGAGCATGAAGCCGCCGACGAGGCGGCGACCATCGGTGCCGGTGCGATCGAGGATGGCAAGCGAGATACGCCGGTGCAGGTTCCAGCGCTCCAGTGCGAGCGCCATGAGAAAGCCACCGAGGAAGAGATAGATGATCGGATTCGCGTAGTGCGATGCCGCATCCCGGAGGCTGGCGATGCCCAGGGGTTCGAAGAGGACGATCGGTAGAAACGCCGTCGCGGGAACGGGGATCGCCTCGGTCGCCCACCAGACCGCCATCCACAAGCCAACGGCCGCAACGCGCCACGCCTGCGGATCCATGAAGTCCTGGAGACTCTCGGTCGCGAACATGACGGCGAACAGCGCCGGCCCCAGGATCCGTCCAGCGACCTGGTAGCCCTCGACGGGACGGTTCACCGTTGCTTCCGCGCTTCTCGGCGTCGTGATCATGATTTCCCTGGCGCCGAGTGAGGCGGTCGCCGGGGCCCTTCAGCCCCGGCGGCGATGCGACACCAGCTCGGTCGTCTTAGAGCGAGAAACGCAGGTCGACGTAGTAGTAGCGCCCGAGATCGCGGTGGGAGTCGGCAAAGTAACCGAAGAACCGATCCGCCAGCGGCGCTCGTTCGTCTGTCACGTTGTTGATTCCCAGCCGCACGCGCGTGTCGACATCCGCGAGGTCGAAGTTGTAATCGAAGCGCATGTTGTAGGTGGTCATCGACGGGATGATCCACTGGGTCCCGTCGGACAGCGTCAGGCTGTTCTGGAAGAAATCGCCGATGTAGAACGCATTCACCGAGGCCCCGAACTGCTCGTAGCGCCAGGCGACGGAGAGGTTCATGCGCTCCTCCTGGTTGCCGTCGCGCCGGATCAGATCGTCGAAGCCCGCGACCGGGTAGTTCGAGGGAATCAGCCCGGACTGCTGCGCTTCCAGAAGGACGTTGGCGTTGCCGCCCGGCTCCTGCTCGAACTTCTCAAGAAACGAGCCAACGAACCGCGTGGTGAAGTCACCGAAGGACGTTTCCCAGTTGTAGTACACACCGACATCAATACCGTCGACGGTCCGCGTATTCAGATTCGCGTAGCGGTCGTTGACCGCGTCGAGCACGCCCTGCGGGCACAGCCCGGCCGCCTCGTAGAAGGGCGCCTCGTCCGGATCGACGTCGGCCCGGACCGTCGCAGGATTGCCCACGACCGAGGCACAGTTCGCGTTCCCCTGCTCGAGCAGGAAGACGAGGTCGAGGAGCGTGTGGTTCTCTTCGCCGAACAGGCCGATCGTGTCCTCTTTTTCGATCTCCCAGTAGTCGATGGTGATCGTCAGGTTGTCGAGGGGCTCGAGGACGACCCCAAAGGAGATGTTGTCCGACTTCTCGGGCCGAAGATCCCGGCTGCCCTGCGCCACCCGCTGGATCTGGTTCTCGCAGTCGAGCACGTCCTGATCGGGATCACCGCCGAAATCTGCGGCGTAGCGGCAGACAAAATCCTCCCGGGTATTCGTCCGGGCCACGATGTCCTCGTTGATCGTTACCAGGTTCGGCGCCCGGAACGCCTCGGACCAGGAGCCCCGCACGAGCAGCCAGTCGAGCGGCCGCCAGCCGAACGCGACCTTGCCGACGTTCGTGTCGCCCACATCCGAGAAGTCCTCGTAGCGCCAGGCGACCTGAACGTCGAGGGTGTCGAGCACGGGGATCGCCAGCTCGGCAAACAGCGAAGTGACGTCACGTTCGCCGCGGTTGTCGGGCGTCGGGCTGGAGTTCACCACGTCGGAGACGAACGGGAAGGTGTCCCCCTGCGCGTCGGTGAAGACGATGGTCCCGTCGAGCCGGGGGTCCCGGTCGTCGACGAAGGATTCCTCGCGATACTCGAAGCCCGCGAGCAGCCCCACCGGACCGCTCGGTGCGTCGAACAGGGTCGGCGTCGAGATCTTGAAATCGAACATCTTCAGATCCGATTCGCTGTCGCGGCGAACGTCCACGAGGGCCCGCTCGAGGTTGCTGCCGACCCCGCCACCAAAGGGGTTGTAGGCCGCGGGCGTGGGATCGTTGAGCGCTTCCTGCATGAGCGTGTTCGAGACGCGATTGCTGGTCACATCGGAGCGCTCTGCCTCCGAGTAGACGATCGCCGTCTCCCAGTCCCACTCGCCCCAGGTGCCGCGCAGCCCCTGCAGGAAGCGCCAGGTCTCGGCCGAGTTGTTGACGATCCGCGGGAGCTCCGCGAAGCGGTAGTTGTCGATCTCCAGCTCCAGGCCCTCGCAGGGGACCATCGTGCCGATCACCGAGTCGGGCAGGCGATTTGGCGACCCGCAGGGGCCGAGTGGATTGTAGTAGTTGTCGGCTGCGACCCGGAGCTTGACCGAGCTGAAGGAGGCCGAGGGATGCCGGTTCAGATTGCTGTCGGCGTCGTACCAGGACACCTCCGTGAAGGACTCCAGGCCATCGCCGAAGTCGTGGTTCAGGTAGGCGAAGACGTTATAGCGCTCGAGCGCCGAGTTGAGATCCCGGAATTCGTTGAGGTTATAGCGGACGGTGCCCTGGCCATCCGGCGCGCCGCAGATGCCCGTCAGCAGGTCGTACGCGCACCGGCCGTCGCCCGCGGGATACGTTTCGAACTCACCGCGGCTGTCCGTGATGCCTGCTGCCTGCAGGCCGAACGGGTCGCCGCTGGTGCTCCGCACGACGTCATACTGCCCGAAGAGCGAGTTGGTGCTGTTGTTCCGGAAGGCCGTGCTGCCCGCAAAGGGCGAGTCCTCGGGAATGCGCCGGCGAAAGTCCGAATCGGCCCAGCGCTCGTCCTCGTCAGCGCGCACGCGGTCGCGATCGTAATAGCTGAAGAACACGCCGAAGTTGGTCTTGTTGTCGTTGAAGTACGTGCCGTACTCCATGTTCAGCGTGATGTCGTTCCGGCCGACGTTGTCATAAGTGTTGTACCGGGTCCGGACCGAGAAGCCTTCGTAGTCCGATTTCATGACCGTATTCGCAACCCCTGCGACGGCGTCCGCGCCGTAGAGCGCCGAGGCGCCATCACGAAGCACCTCGAGCCGATCCAGACCGTACACCGGAATCGAGTTCGAGTTGGCAGTGGTCACCGGGACGAAGCTACCGCCGACCTCTTCAGTCTGGAAACCCGCAGCGTTGACTACCCGGCGGCCGTTCAGGAGCACCAGTGTGTTGCCGGTCCCGAGGCTGCGCAGGTTGAAGGCGCCGATATCGCCCCGCGCCGAGTTGACGCCGCCGCTGATGTTCTCGGCCTCGTTGAAGAAGTTGTTGCCGTTCTCGGGGAGGAGATCGAGGAGCTCGTCACCGGAATCGATCCCGAGGATCTCGATGTCCTCCGCGCTGAGCACCGAGACTGCCAGGGCGTCCGAGATCTGGGCGCCCTTGATGTGGGTTCCGACAACGACGACCTCCTCGATCTCGGCGACGTCGTCACCATCGGTGGCCGAGTCCTGCGCCAAAGCGGTGGCGCCCGAGAGCCCCAGAACGATGGCGACGAATAGCTGGCTGCGGCGCTTGGCCGGAAATTGCGCTGACATGAACGATCCCCTCGTTGAACCCAACCTGGTGCGGCCCAGCGGCCGCCCTATGGAAATCAACGCACGGGCTTGGGCGAATCCGCTACTGGCTGATCGGCGCGGCGGATGAACGCAGGACGATCCAGTCGTCGCCGCCCTCATCGACGACAATGTCGGCGTGCGCGGCGAGCTCGGGCAGATAGGCGGCCGGATCGTTCGTCGGGAAGGAGCCGCTGACGCGAATGCCCCCGATACGGTCGTCGGCAACGTGCACGATGACGTCGCCATAGCGCCGCATCTCCTCGACGACCAGCCGGACGGGTAACTCGTCGAAGACGACCACGCCGTCGCGCCATGACAGGGCCGCGGAGACTTCCCTGGGGCCCCAGGCGAGCCGGCGACGGCCGTCCGGATGGATCGCGAGAGCCTCACCCGAGACAAGCCGCACGGGCTTCGCAATCAGGGTTGCTCCCGGAGAATCGTACTCGGTGAGCAGCGCCGCAGGCGCGGCGGGCACGACCGTCACCTCGCCCTCGATGACACCGACCTCCAATCCGCCGCCCCCGATGTCGACCGCAAAGCTGCTCATCCCCGCGTGCACCCGAGCCGCTGGCGCCTCGACCACGAATGGCCTTTTGCCGGGGGACACCTGAAAGACGGCCTCGCCGCGGAGCAGCGAGACGACGCGGTCCCGCTCGTCCATGCGGACCCGGATCTCGGAGCGCGCGTTGAGCTCCACCCGAGACCCATCGGAGAGCGTGATCATGCTGATCTCCCCGGCTCCTGTTGCGAACACGTCGGCGGGTGTTCGCAGCAGCGCATGGGCGAGCAGGCCGATGGCAAGGACGGCGGCAGCAGCGAGCGCCGAGCGGTCGCTGCGAGCTGGCCGCCTTGACGATCTCGCCGCCGGCTGGCGCGGCCGTTCCGGAAAGGCCAGGACCGGTGCTGCCTCGGCGTCGACCTCGATCTCCGTCAGTGTATGCAGGCGCGCCCAGACCTCGGACAGCTCCTCGAACGCGGCACGGTGTCGGGTGTCCTCCTCCAGCCAGCGCGCGAAGGCGAGGCGATCGCCGGTATTGCAGCGATCGGCGTCGAGCCGCGTCATCCACTGCGCGGCGTCGTCCATGATGACGTCGGGAATGCGATCGCCGAGCCAGTCGTCGAGGGACATCAGGACCGCTCCCTGCCCGCGAGCAG
>JBCCZC010000018.1:0-26858 GCA_039188505.1 Pseudomonadota bacterium
GCCGCGATCGCCCGCAATTCCGTGACCGCATCGACGTGGCGATCGCTGATTTCCATGCTTTGCAAACAGCTCATTAAACGCTGATTGAGCGAAATTGACGCTGCGGCCTGGAGTTCTTCGGGGAGGCGATTGTCGAGTGGTTCAAAGCAAATACGGAGACACTTCGGGACATTGAGTTCGCTCAACTAAACTTGCTGTCGTGGCGACCGCCCAGGGACTGCTTCTCCGTGGCTGGAAGAGACACTGCGGAGATGGCCGTGAACGGTCCCATGCCCTGCGCGATCATGAGGTAGCGAATGAAATCGCCCATGCTCTCGAGCAGCCGCGCGTTTCGTGTGGGTCCGGCGTCTACCGGGGTGAAGCCGAGATCGGCGGCGAGTTTGGACACCGTGGCCTTGGCCTCGTCACTGTCACCGGCGATGAATGCCGCTACCTGATGCTCGGCGATGGTCTCGGCGTCGTGCTCGAACAGCTCCATGGCGAACATGTTGAACGCCTTGACCACCCTGGTTTGCGGTGAATCAGCCTGTAGGCGCTCGGTGAACGACTGCTCGATCGGCGGGTACGCGAAGCCTTCGGGGATGGGGCCGTTGTTGAGGTCGATGAGAATCTTGCCGGTTAGGGCTTCCGGCGAGCTGGTCATCGCCGAGGGCATCGCGTCGCGTGTCGTGTGGAGCAGGACGTCGCCGAATGCCGCAGCCTCGTGGAGCGAACCCGATTGCGTCCCTCGGCCGACGAACTCGGCGACCGCGCCGGTCTTTGCTTGATCGCGTCCGCCGAAGAAGACCTGGTGGCCGGCTGCCGCCCAACGGGCGCCGAGCGCCCGACCCATGTTTCCGCTTTCCAGGATTCCGATTTTCATGATTGACCTCCAGTCGTGATGTGTCTGAGAGCGACTTCGCCTCACCTGCTTGTTCGGGCGGGCAGCGCGTCGCGTGTCCGATTGGTGAGTAGCGTACGCCGCTGAGCTCCCATGTAGAATTAGTGCAGTGATTGGTTGATAATAAAGAGAAACTTTAATATCTGTGATCCGATCTCCTTGGCACGGTGATGCAGCGCGAATCCAGGGAGGCGGTGCAGCGGACTGAATTTCCAGTTCTGACCTCAGAAGAGACCTATCGATGACTCGCTATGCGTCCACGGCTCTGGCTTCGTTCATGCGCACGGCGGAACTCGGCAGCTTTGCGGCAGCGGGGCGAGCCCTCGGGATTTCCTCGGCTGCAGTCGGTCAGAACGTCAAGCGGCTGGAGGTCGACGCTGGCGTTAAGCTGTTCAACCGAACCACGCGGATGATGAGCCTGACGCCAGAGGGCTCACTCCTGTTCGAGCGGGCTCGGGAACCGTTGAAGGCGCTGGAGGATATCGATCATCTGTTCCAGGAAAGCCGGGGGCTTGTAGCGGGGCGGCTACGGCTCAGCGCGCCGAAGCATTTCGCCTACAAGACGCTGGTGCCCCTCCTGATCGAGTTCTGCGCCGCTCATCCGCTGGTGGAGATCGACCTCGACGCCAGTGACGCAGTTCGTGACTTCGTCGACGATCCGGTCGACGTGGCCTTTCGCATCGGGGATCCGGCGGATTCCACGATGATCGCGCGAACACTCTCGCGCCTGCCGGTCTATACGCTCGCCTCGCCGTCCTATCTCGAACGCCACGGAACGCCCATCGAACCCGGCGATCTGCAGGACCACAACTGCCTCCAGTTCCGGTTTCAGAGCTCTCGGGAGGTCTGGGTCTGGGCGTTCCAGATCGGCGACGACATTCGTCGCGTCCGAACGCCCGGCAAGATGATCTTCAACGATCCCGAGGCGCTACTGGCCGCCGGCGTTCAGGGCGCGGGCATTTTCCAGATGGATGGATCTTATGCGGGCGACCACGTGCGCGCTGGCCTGCTGGTTCCGCTGATGCTGGACCTGGCTCCGGACATGCAAGCACTGAACCTCTGCTACGCGTCCCGGGAGCACCTGCCATTGCGGGTTCGGGCGTTCGTCAACTTCGTTCTCGATCGGATCGAGCGGGACTGTTTCTCCATCGATTGACGATCGGAGATGTGGCGCGAGACTGGTCTGCTCAAGCAATTCTCAGTGTGAGACCGCGCCAAGCTTCGAAGGCGCTCGCGGATCGCGGAGCTGGCTTCGCTCCGCGAGCCAAGTCACCGCAGCATATTGCGAGTCTTGAACCCGTTCGGGGTGTTGAAGACGGCGCCGGTCTCGATGAGTGCCTGGTAGGCCTTGGTCACCGCGCGTGTCGAGATGCGCAGTTCTCGTCCGAACTCCGCTGGTGGCGGCAGTTCTTCCAGCGTGCCCGCATCGATGAGGGCAGCAAGCTGGGCGACCAGCTGGCTCGCGATCGGCTTTTCCGACTGTGGTTCGATTGTCACGTCCGTGGCGAGGGCAAGTGCATCCATGCGGCATTTCCTGCTCTTCATGCTGGCCCGGGGAGGTCGGGATCAGCCCTTTCGGCGCGACTTTATCAGGTTGTGCTCTCGGAATCGAAACAAATTACGGTCGCGCAACGAGAATGGACTCCGCGGCCCCGTTCCAGGCGGTTCTTCTCCCGGACCAGGCCGTTGGAGCCACTCGTCGCAACGTGTCATCTCGCTACTCCACGGGCTCCTCAAAGCCGCCGTCCTCGTCACCGCCGAAGATGCAGGTGCCATCTGATACCTCCACGCGAAACGCGCTGCCGAAGGCGAAGCTGGGGTCGATGTCGACGACGAGGTCTGCCACGGCGGTGCCGCCGACGCGATTGCCTGGCGCGCGTTCGCCTTCGGTGTTGAAGCTGTTAATGAACCCGAAGGCCTGCGCAACGACGGTGGCGGTCTGGCCCGGGCGGTTGAACAGGATCAGGCCCTCACCCGATTCGGAGACCGACTGGGTGCCGCCGGGATCGCAGTGCATGCGACCGGGCCGCGGGCGCTGGGCGCAGGCCTCGACCGACGCGCTGGGGATGAAGCCGCCGATCAAGGCGGTCATGCGGCCCGTGTCGGAAAGCGGACCGAGGGAATCGGCGCGGGCCTCGAGGTTGTAGCGGTAGCGCACGGGCACGTCCACCCAGGCGACCAGGGGGTTGGTGCGCCGGACCGTGATGGTGTACTCGCTCGTCACCTGTCCGGTCGCCGTACCGAGTACGGCCGCGACCTCGACGTCGAGATCGGCGAACGGGCCTCGGACGCCACCGGCCACGCCCGACTCCACCCGATCCACGAGGGTGATGCCGTCGGGCGAGACGACCGTGCACTGGCCGAAGTGGCTTGCCGGGCTCGATTGATCGATCGTCTCGAACCGTTGGTTGTTGCAGCCGCTCATGTTCTCGATGCGATAGCGCGGTTCGGGAACGCTGGGGCAGGCGAGGGCGAGGGTGGGTGTGAGCAGGGTCAGGAGGAGGCTCTGGGCCATGCGGTTCATTTTTGTTTCTCCATGAAAAGCCCGGGTCGACCGCGCGCGGCGGCCGACCCGGGAAGGGTTCGTCCATGAAACCGGTTACAGAATCACGCCAGGGCTCAGCGGTGTCAGGCGCCGGTTCAGGGGCTTGACGAACCCGAAACAGCGTGCGCCACGGGACTAGGGGCGCAGTTCGAAGCCGTCCTTGAGCAGCGCACCGACTTCCACTGGCATCTCGAGGGTCAGCTCCGTGGGGGCGGTGCCGTCACCGTTGCTGGGGCCCCCGGTATCGGGGTCGACGCCCTGGAAGGTGGCGACCACGTCGTATTCGCCGGGAATCGTCGGGTTGAAGAAGATCCCTGCGGCAATTTCGATCGTCGCGCGGAAGCCGACGTTGGCGACGTTGACCAGGGTATTGTCGTCACCGCCGAACTGGGTGTTGATGCGCAGCAGCGGGCCGCCGCTACCGCGTCCGACGCTGCGGAAGACCTCGGGCTCCCAGAAGTCCTGGCCGCCGTCCTCGTCGAGGTCGACCCAGGCGGAGGACCGGCCGCTGGCGAGGATGGGAAACTCGCCGGTCGGCGCCCCGTCGAGATCGAGGTCGACGATGTAGCGGCCTGCCGGCGCCTCGCCCCTTGCCAGGAATCCGTCGGGCGATACGCTGAAGCCCGCCGGGTAGGCGAAGGTTGCGGACAGGAGCTGGGGTGCGCCTTCGGGAATCGCGCAGCTCGCGGTCTGGGCGCTGGCCGCGCCAGCCGATCCATCCGCCAGATCAAAGGTGCATTCGCTGGCGACAGGTCCTTCCGGAATGCCTTTGCCGCGGGTAATGGCTTCGCACAGCGGTGAAACGGCGGCGCCGGGGCCGTAGCAGCATCCGCCGAGGAGCAGTGAATAGGCGACGGCTGCGAGCGCCGCGCGGGATGAAATCCTTTTCATCGTCGGTCTCCTCAAAACGCCAGCATCGCGCGTTCGAGGCATCGCGATGGAGGTCGGAACGGGGGCTTTACACGGTGGCCGATTCGTGCAGCCGGGTCTCCAGCGGGAGGCGCAGCGCCAGTCGCGTGCCGGATTCATCCGAGTCGATCGTCAGCGTGCCACCAAGGCGCTCGGCCCGCCGCTGGAGGTGCTGAAGCCCCCGCCCACGGCCAACCTCCGAGGGGTCGAAGCCGCGGCCGTCATCGTGCAGGTCCAGTTCGAGTTCCGTAGGCTCTTCGGTCTGCACGAGGGCCAGCGCAACGTGCGAGGCGTTGGCGTGGCGGAGCACGTTGCTGACCGATTCCTGGATGATCCGGCGCAGGTCGAGGCCCAGTTCCGGTCGGTCGTCGATGGAGGTGATGGCATCGATTCGAGCCTCGAAGTGCACGCCCGCCGCCTCGAGCCGCTCGCCGAGGCGGTCGATGAGCGCGCCGAGGCTTTCCCGGGGCTGCATGTCGGGGTCGGCGATGAGCGCAAGTTCGTCGAGGCACGCCGCGATGGCCGCGCGCGCCTCGGGGCCGTCGCCGGCGCGTTCGGCGATCGCCAGCGCCTGCACCAGATGACCGCCGGCGCCGTCGTGCATCTCGCGCACGAGCCGCTCGCGCTCCAGCTCGAGGGCGAGCTGGCGCTCCCGCTGCAACCGATCCTGGACCTGCCGTTCGTAGGCCTCGCCGACGGCCGCCACCTCCGTTTCCAGGCGCTGGCCCAGCGTCGCGGCCCGGTCCATGGCGCGCGCGAAGCGGTTCAGGATCATCCCCAGCACCACGGCCATGGACAGTGGCGCCACGTAATGCAGATAGCGCACGGTGCTCGCGGGAAGCCAACCGAAGTCGACGAGCGTGTCGCGTATGCCGACCAGCAGGGAGGCGGCGAGGGCCACGCACAGGCCGGTGCTGCCCGGGACCCCGCGTGCCGCGCCGCGCATCGTGTCGATGAGGATGGCCGCGCCGATGAGCAGGAGCAGGGGGCCGAGGCCGTAGCTCCCGAGATTCAGGTAGAGGGGCCAATTAAGGAAGATGAGCCCGTGGAGCGCGAGCGCGAGGCCCGCCGCGGCCAGGGCAGTCATGTTCATCAACCGGCCGGGCCTGGGCCCCACCACATGGCGGACGAAGTACCAGGCGCCGATGGTCGTGAGCGCCGAGGTCAGCCAGCCCAGGGGCCAGAAGAGCGGCAGCGGGATCGCGATCGTATCCGCGGCGAAGTAGGCGGTGTTGGCGGCCCAGGAGAGCTGTGTCAGGGCGCCCCAGCCAAACGCGGGCGACCGACGCTGCAGCAGAAAGACCCCAAGGCAGGCGAAGCCGGAGATCGCGAGGCCGACCGCGATGGCCCAGGGCCAGTCCTGCCAGACCTGGCGCCAGGTCAGCGCCCAGGGCACGAGGGCCGCGGCTTCACCGATACCGACGAAGTTGGGGACGCTGGTGCCGTCAACCCGAAGGCGGAGGGGACGATCCTCCGATGCGGGGAGGGTCAGGAGCCAGCCTGCCCGGGAGTTCTTGCGATGCCCCGGTTCGAGCACGGTCTGATCCAGTACCGAGTCGCCGGCGAGCAGCGTGACGGCATCGGTGGTTCCGCCAACGAGCAGCCGCGGTTCCTCGAAGGCGGGCAGGGCGTCCGGGAAGGCGAGCGCCATTGCCAGCCCCGCTTCGGTCTCGATGGCATCTCCGAGGGTCAGCGGAACGACTGGCGGGAGCTCGGCGGGCAAGCGGTAGTCCAGCGCGGTCACGATGAGCGCGCCAAGGACGATGCCGGCCAGGGCGGCCCCGGCGCCCCGCAGGAGTCCGCGCTGCTTCACGGTGTCAGAACCTCGCCATCGCGCGGTTCGAGGAGCGGAACGGTTGCCCGGAGGCGCCAGCCGCCGTCCGCGCCCTCGGCGCGCAGCATGCCGCCGAGGCGTTCGACCTGGCGACCGATGGACGGCGGGAGGGCAACTGCAGTGCTCCGGGCCTGCAGCAGCCGGAGTTCGATATCGAGCCAGTCGTCATCGACGACGGCCACGTCCACGGTGAGCGTGTCGTCCGCCTGGGCCGTGGCGAGCGCCGCCATAAATCCGGTGCTGACCGTTCGCAGCATGCAGAGCCGGCGCTCGACGGTGGCGATCGCTGCCGCGTCGAGGTCGGCGATGGGCCAGTTGACGCGGACACCGGCGATCTGCGCCTGGCGCAGCATGCGGGCTCGGATGTTGCCGAGGCCGGCGGCGAGGCCTGCCGGATCGATCCCGTCCATGACCAGCCGCATGTCCTCGATGCAGCGACGGATCGCGCCCGGCAGTGCCGCCCCGCCAACCTCGCCAAGCTCACCGATCGACGGCGCCAGGGAGCGCTGCAGATCGGCCAGCACCGAGGCGCGCTCGCCGGCGGCGTCGCGGGCCTGCTCCAGCTCGCGGGATGCGGTGGATTCCCGGTCCACGGCGCTCCGTCGGGCCTTGATGCGTGCGGCGAGCTCGTCGTTGAAGCCCGTGATTCGGTCCACGGCGCGCTGGTAGCGCTGGAACAGCAGGGCGCCAAAGCCCGCGAGCACGATCGGAACGATGTATTCGAGCACGCCCTGCGAGGCCGGCACGAGCCCGATGCTCCAGAGCCAGTCGTGCGCGCCGGCGAGCAGCGTGCAGGTGGCGGCGAAGAACAGCGGGAAGACCGGCAGATCGGGGTCGCGCAGCAGGCCCGCCACGCAGACCACCGCATAGGTGCCGATCGCGAGGACGACGGGAATGACCACACCATCGCCGAGCGCTCGAAAGCCGATGCCGACGGTAGTAGTGGCGAAGAGCCCGATCGAGAGGACTGCGGCGATGATCGCCAGCAGGCTCTCGCCGCGCGTTGGCGCCAGGCCGCGCAAACGCCGCATGAAGAGTGCTGCGCAGAAGACGTAGCCCAGCAGCGTCACGTAGGACAGGGGTCGCCACAAGGCGTATGGCACCGGCAGGTCCCGGACCTGGAACCACGCCAGATGCATGGCCCAGAAGAGCAGCGTGAGCCCGAACCAAAGGAATTCCGAATCGCGGCGCCGCGCAGCGGCAAAGACCAGGACGATCAACGCCGCCGTTGCCACGGCGATCAGCATCACCCGTGGGTAGACGATATTCACCCGCCGCTGGTTCTCGACGTAGCGACGCACCTCGCTGACCGGGCCGACCCGTACCGGCCCCAGGGCAGCGTGGTAGCCGACGTGTTCGAGTTCGACGGTCAGGACATGCGGTCCCGATGACGCGGGCAGCACGGCGACCTGCGTGGCCCGGAAGGGGCGCTGTTCCGGTGTGGTCTCGGCCGTGATCGAGGCGCCGTCGAGGAACAGCGTGGTCCGTGCCGACAGGCCTTCGAGCACGAGGCCTGTCGCCTCGGTCCAGTTCACGTCGAAGCGCAGCTCGAGGCGGCGGCTTTTCGGCGCCAGGGCGCTCGCGACGGGCTCCGGGAGCGATACCGTCGTCGGTCCCGCTTCCGCATCCAGCAGGGTGGCTTCGGTGACCGCCACCGTTCCGTCCTGGGGAAAATCGAAGGTGGCGCGATTGAGGCCGATCACCAGCAGCAGGGCCGTCAGCATGGCGCCGAGCGCCGGGCCGTGGTGGCGCAGCCGGCGTCTCACGCCGGTGGCAGCAGTCCGAGCCGCGTCGCTTCGAAGAGCGCTTCGGCCCGCGAGCTCACGGCGAGCTTCTCGTAGATCTTGCGGGTGTAGGAGGCGACCGTGTTCACGGTGATGCCGAGGAGGTCGGCGACCTCGGCATGGGTGTAGCCCTTCGCGGTGATCTGCAGGACCTCCGTCTCGCGCGGCGTCAGCCCGTGCGCCGCTGGGGCGTTCCCCGGCTCGGGTGCGTCGTCCTGGACCTGCATCCGCCGGATAAGGTGCCTGGCGATGGCCGGGCTCATCGGCGAGCCGCCCCGCACGAGCTCATGCAGGGCCTCGGCAAGGCCAATGGCGGTCTCGTCCTTGAGCAGGTAGCCCTGGGCGCCACGCTCGATCGCGCCGATCACCTTCTGCTCATCGCCGAACACGGTCAGCACCATGATCTGGCAGTCGGGCAGGTCGTTATGGCAGCGGGCGATCAGATCGAGACCGTCGCCGTCGGGAAGGCCCAGATCCACGATCAGCACGTCCGGATGTTTCTCGGCCACCTTCCGAGCCCCTTCGGCCAGGGTCCCGGCCTCGGCACAGACCTCGAATTCCTCGATGGCGCTCACTTGCTGCGCGAGGGACGCTCGGAGAAAGCCGTCGTCCTCGACGATCGCAACGCTGACGGGTCCTTCCAATGGTTCGCGACGCTCGCTCATGGCCTGAATTTGCCCGGGGGGCGGCCCAGGGTCAACTGCCGTTCGATCGAGTTCGGCGGCGTGGAATCAAGCGTTTCCGTGCGCCGCGGTGCCCATTCGGATGCGTCAGGCGGTAGCGAAGATCTTCCTCAACGGTTGCCAGGGTGCGGGGCAGGCATGGCAGACTTGGGAGTCAGAGCGGCGGGAAGGGCAGATTCATGGGCTCGCAGGACACGGGTGAACACGACTATCGGGGCGTACGCGGCACGCGACGGCTCGCGACCAGCGACAACATCTGGGGCGGCGACGAGGAGGTCGATCCCCGGCTCGTTGTCCTGACCGGCTCCCGCATGGGAGAGCCCTTCCTGATCGTCGACGGCGCGGAGCTGGTCATTGGTCGCGACATCCAGACCGACCTCGTGCTCGAGTCCCGCTCGGTCTCCCGCCGCCACGCCCGGATCTCACGCCTGGCGGACCAGGTGTACATCGAGGATCTGGGCTCCGCCAACGGGTCCGACGTGGCTGGCGAGCGCATCAAGGGTCGCGTCGCCCTTCGCAACGGCGATCTCCTGCGGCTTGGCACGGCGACGCTCAAGTACTTCGCGAGCGCGTCGCTCGAGAGCGAGTACCACCGCAAGATCTTCGACATGGCAACGCGCGACGGGCTGACGGGGCTGCGCAATCGCAGCTACTTCATGGACGCCCTCAAGCGCATGCTGCCGCAGCACACGCAGCGGGAGGTTCCCCTGAGCCTCGCGATCGTCGACCTGGACTATTTCAAGGTGATCAACGACGAATACGGCCACGATGTCGGCGACCAGGCGCTGCGCGACACGGCCCGCACCCTCGAGCGAGGCATCGGCGAGCTCGACATCGTCGCTCGCATCGGCGGCGAAGAGTTTGCCCTGATCCTCGATGCGGCCGACGCCGAGCAGGCGGTGAAAACGCTGGTGCAGCTCCAGGTCGACCTCGCCGACGTCACGCGCTCACCCGATCGCCCCATGCTGAGCTTCAGCGCCGGGGTCGTCACGGTGCCGGCAGACGTCGAAGAGGACGACGTGTCCAAGCTCCTCAAGTCGGCCGACCTGGCGCTCTACAAGGCCAAGCAGAACGGTCGCGATCGCGTCGAGGTCGCTGACTGACCTGTCCCTGATGCTGCTGCCGGTCAACCGAATCCGGCCTGTGGCGTTTTTTCGGTGATGAGATCTCCATGCCGCAGCGCGATCGGTTTAATGCTTGCGCTCCTCGTCGGCTTGCATTCTGTGAGGGCGGGCGCTTCGAGCTGCGACTTCGAGGACGTTGTCGCCGGGGTCGAGGCGCTGCTCGCGCGCTACCCGGCCATCCCCGGCGCGGGCCTCCAGCTCGGATACGCCGACGAGGTGGTCTTCGAGCGCTACTGGGGCAGCTACGACGCCGACACGGTCGTACCGATTGCGTCGGCCACGAAGCTGCTGTCGGCGACCGCGCTGATGACTGTCGTCGATGACGGGCTCATCGATCTCGATGCGCCGGTCGATCGTTACCTGCCCCAGTTCACCGGCGCGAAGGGGGCGATGACGGTGCTCCAGATGTTCTCGCACACCGCGGGTATGCCCAGCAATGCGCAGCTCCTCAACAGCCGGGTGCTGAATGCGCGCAATGGCCTCACGCTAGCGGGGGCGGTGGATCTGCTGGCGTGCTGCGAACCGCTGCGCTATGCCCCCGGAGCAGGCTTTGCCTACGGTGGCGCGTCGATGCACATCGCCGGGCGGGTTGCCGAGGTCGTCACCGGCGAAGACTGGTTCGACCTGTTCCTGGAGCGCCTGGGGGAACCGCTGGGTCTGCAGACGACCGACTATGACGGCCTTGGCGTGACCCGCAACTACCGGATCGCCGGCGGTGCGCAGGCCAACCTCCGCGACTACGGGCGCGTCGCAAGAATGCTGCTGGCCGAGGGGCGGCTGGACGACACGCGGGTCCTGTCGCAGGCGGCCGTGCGGACGATGCGCGAGGACAACGTGGGCGACCTGCCGATCCTCTATGCGCCACCCCAGGTACCGCAGCCGGTCCGCTACGGCATCGGCGGCTGGCTGGCCGAAGACACCGGCATGGTCGGCGGGTTGACGAGCCCCGGCGCCTTCGGCTTCACGCCCTGGGTCGACGACGATCTCGGCTTCTACGGGGTTCTGCTGGTGGAGGATTCGAATTCCCGCGTTGCGCCCTTCGCCGCGTCTGTCCGCGCGGCGGCGCGCTCGGTGTTCGCCGATACCTGGTGCGGCCAGCAGGCTCCGAGCGTCACCCGCGAACCGGGACTCTGGTTCGATCGATCACGGCCGGGGCACGGCGTCGATATCCAACGGTTCGGCGATCGCTACGCGGGAGTCTTCTACACCTTCGACAGCGCCGGTGCTCCCGAGTGGTTCTGGCTCGACGTCACCCAGACCGGGGAGCGGCTCGAGGGATCGCTGCTGCGGTTCGAGAACCAGGGGAATCAACAGGCGATCGCTGCGGAGGCCTCAGTTGCTGGAACTGCTGCCCTGGACTTCGGTGCGAACAGTCGCTGCGGATCCGGGAGCGCCAGCTTCGACTGGTCGCTGGGCGCCGATGCGGGCGCCTGGTGCCTCCAGCCATTGCTGACGACAGAAAGCCGGCCCCGGACCAACGCGAACGGCCTCTGGTGGAACGGCGCCGCGGATTCAGGCTGGGGGATGAGCGTGTACGCCGATACGGAGCAGGAGCTTCGTATCGTCTATTTCTACGACGAGGACGGCACGCCGATCTGGGCGTTCGGGCAGGAGGAGGTCGCTGCCTCGCGCTTCGACATGCTGGCGCCGGCGGGCTACTGCCGAACCTGCCCGATCGCGGAGGTGCTGGGTCGGCCCGTAGGTCGCTTCGACGGCGCCCTTGCGGGACCGATCTTGGACGAGGATGACGCGGGGATCGAAGCCGCCCTGGTCCTCGAGCATTGGGAGCGCGCCTCCCTTTCTCCGCGCGTCCTGTCGAATCCTGCCTGGTGAGCTGGATCTCGGCTTCTCGCTCACACGCCGCCAGGGCGAGCTGAGGCGCCCTCGGAGAACCGTTCCGACGCAGCCGTCGCCTTCACCCCCCGTCTGGCCCAATCCCGGGTCATGATCGACATCGTCTGGATCGGCATTGCGTTTGGCCTCGGGCTCCTGGCGAGCCGCGTCGGTCTGCCGCCGCTCGCGGGGTATCTCGTGGCGGGCTTCGTGCTGCACGCCATGGGCATCGAGGCAGGCGACACCATGGCCGAATTCGCCGAGCTGGGCGTCACCCTGCTGCTGTTCACGATCGGCCTCAAGCTCAAGGTCGGGACGCTCCTGAAGAACCGGGTCTGGGGGACGGCGACCATCCACATGGCCAGCGTGACCGCCGTCTTCGGGCTGGTGCTCATCGCCGCGTCGAACTCGCCCATCGATCTGTTCGGCGGCTTCGACACCGAAGATGCGTTCATCGTCGCTTTCGCGCTCAGCTTCTCCTCCACGGTTTTCGCCGTGAAGGTGCTCGAGGCTCGCGGCGACATCGGATCGCTCTACGGCAGCACCGCGATCGGCATTCTTATCATCCAGGACATCATCGCCGTCGCTTTCCTCGCCGCGACCGCCGGCAAGGTGCCGTCGCCCTGGGCGCTCCTGCTATTGCCAGCGCTCTGGCCGATCCGCCTGCTGATGATGCGGATCCTGAGCATGGTGGGGCACGGCGAGTTATTGGTGCTATTCGGGCTGACGGTTGCGATCGGGGGCGCGGAGCTCTTCAACCTGTTCAAGGTGAAGGGCGATCTCGGCGCGCTGATTCTCGGCATCCTACTGGCGCAGCATCGCAGCGCGGAGGAGCTGGCCAAGGCGCTGCTAGCCTTCAAGGATCTATTCCTGGTGGGCTTCTTCCTGAGCGTGGGCATGATGGGCCTGCCGGGTTTGCCCGAGGTGCTGCTGGCGGTTCTGCTGGTGGCCGCCATTCCGATCAAGTCTGCGCTCTTCTTCGCTCTGCTGCTCCGCTTCCGCACGCGCGCACGCACCGGCCTGATGGCCGGCCTCGGCCTGTCGAACTACAGCGAATTCGGTCTGATCGTGCTCGCGCTTGCGGTCAGCGAAGGCTGGCTGGGCGCCGATTGGCTCGTCGCGTTCGCGGTGGCCCTGGCGCTCTCGTTCGTCGCGGCCTCACCGGTCAACCGCTTTGCGCTGAACATTTACGATCGTTTCCACGACGACCTGCGTCGCCTCGAGCGAGATCGGCTGTCGCCCTCGGAGGCAGAGATCGACCCCGGCCATGCCGCCGCGTTCGTGTTCGGCATGGGGCGCATCGGAACCGGGGCCTTCGACAAGCTGGTCAAGCTGGGCGTGACCCCCGTGATCGGAATCGATTCGTCGCTCGAAGTCGTCACCAGTCAGCTACGCCAGGGACGCATGGTGATCCGCGCCAGCGGGACCGACGCGGATTTCTGGACGCGCCTGAAGATCGACGTGGACGAGCTGCGTTACGTGATCCTGTCCATGCCCAGCGTGCATGAGAACCTCTTCGCCGCCCGGCACATCCGGGACCTGGGCTACCCGGGCACGATCTCGGCCGTTACGCGCTATCCCGATCACGTGCTCAAGCTGCACGAGGCGGGAGTCGACCACGTGGTCAACCTCTACGAGGAAGCCGGGGCGGGTCTCGCCGAGGATGCCGTCCGCGGCGAGGGCGGCTCGCGCATCCCGGCGGAGACCGGCTGAAGTCAGTCGCTGCAGCTCCTGGCGGACGAAGCGGATCGAGTGATCACCGTGGCAGCATCCAGCGCTCCCGTGCGCTCGATCGCATCGCGGCAGTAAACGCGCGCGTTTCCGGCGACCCGCCCCTCCTCTGACGATCGGATGTGCGAACCCGTGACGTCGTGGCGATCGCTCGGAGAGGTGGTCGCGCAGGCGGCGAGCAGGGCGACGATGAGGAGCAGCAGAAGTCGGTGGTAGGGGCGCATGGTGTGTTCCTCGCGATTTTCGTCGGCCTCACCGGTGGTGGTGAGGCCTCTGATCAGGAGACCGGGAATCGGTGGTGCTGCTTGCATCCGGGGCGAGGGCCCGGTCAGCGGCGCGGAAACTTCCAGTTCCGTTCGCGGATGTGGGCGGGGGCCCGGTGGTCTTCCGAATCGCAGCGTTCGAGCAGCCGCTCGGCCAGCCACTGGTACCACTCGCCGAAGTCGTCGCGCTCGAGATCGACGCGCTGCTGTTCGACCCAGCATTTGAGCCGCGTCCAGCTGCCCATCACCAGACCGCCCATGAGGTTGCGAGCGGTGTCGATGTCGAGGGTGCGCTGATGGACCATCAGGCCGATCGCCTCGACGGTGTTCGCCACCGTCATCGCGGCGTCCTCCATCTCGGTGCCCTCGTTGCTGATATCGCTGGTCGTGCATTGCGTCGGCAGCGTGAGAATGAGTCTGATCGCGGAAGTGAAGCGGCGGCCCTGGAAGGTTTTCACCAGTTCGATCGCGGCCAGGTCCTGCCGCTGGCGGCGGTAGTACATGAGCTGGATGGCGCCGAAGCTGACGCCGAACACGACGGTCAGGGCGCTGAAGATCTCGGCGATATTGGCCCACTGGGAAAGGCTGTCCATGGCGCGAATGGTAGCAGGGCGGTCAGGCGCTGCGCAGGACCGCCGCTGTGGCCTCCGCCGCCATGATGCCCGTCTCGAAGGCGCGGCCCACGCTGGCGCCGCTGACCGGGTGGCATGCGTCCCCCGCAAAGAACAGGCGGTCCGCGAGCGGGCGCCGCAGCGCCTCGCGCTGCTTGTGGCCGCCGGGCCGCGCCGATGCGTAGGAGCCCCGGGTCCAGGGGTTCTGGCCCCAGCGCGAGAAGGTGCCGGTCTCGAAGGCCGTGTCGATGTCCGAGCCGAGCAGATCCGCAAGATGGTCGCGCCCCCAGGCAATCGCTGCCTCGGGGCCCGCGCGCTCGAGATCGCGGCTCAGGTCACCGCCGGTCCAGAGCATGTGCAGGCCGCTGCCGTCGACGTTGTAGAGCAGGCCGGGGGCGCGTCTGCCGGGTTCATCCGGCGTGACGTAGAGGTTCTCGCCCAGGCCCGGGACGTCGCCCCGGTAACGCAACCCCACGTGGTTGTAGACGCCCATGGGGTAGGCGGCGATGGCCTCACGTTTCCAGGTCGGCAAGGCCGGGTCGAAGCGGATCGAGTCGCTTGCGAGGACGCCGGTGGACACGGTCACGATCACCGCATCTGCGCGGAGCGTGCCGATGCTGGCTTCGACGATCACCTTGCGGCCAGCCCAGCGGATACGCTCGACCGCGGCGCCGAGTTGCACAGGTATGCCGCGACCGATATGCGCCACGAGCGCCCCGAGGCCTTCGCGGCAGAGCCAGTTCTCGCCGTCGGGCTCGTCGAGCACGTAGGCGGCGGAGATCTCGGCCGGCTCCTTGCCGTACCAGGTGTCCGCGATGAGCGATACGAGCTGCGAGTGCCAGGGATGGTCGTCGGCCAGAAAGTCGCCGAGGGAGGCATCGCTGTTCGTCCGCAAACCGGCCTCGACGTCGGCGAAGTAGCTCTCCTGAGCGGCGTACCAGTCTGCCAGGCGATGCTCGCCGACGGCCGACGCGCTGATGAGCATCTCCCGACCCGGATCGCCGTAGACGTCGAAGCCATGGCGGCGTCCGTAGCCGACGAGGGGATTGTTGCCGCCATCGTGGAGCCAATGGCAGCCGCGATCGTAGGGAAGTCCGAAGGTGTCTGTCTCCGTGTAGGCGCGACCGCCGATGCGCTGGGCCGCTTCCAGAACGATGACCCGACAGCCGGCGTCGGCAAGCGTCCGGGCCGCGCCGAGTCCCGCAGCGCCCGCGCCGACGACGATAGCGGTGCCGTCGACCGACGCGCGGCGTGAGGTTGCACAGGCGGTCACCATGGCGGCGGAGGCGGCAGTCAGGAACATGCGACGACGGCGATCCATGGGCCGAGCTTGACCACGATGGCGAGAACGCCGGGTGAGGAGCTGAGCCTTCAATCCGGTCGCGACCTCGTCTGACTGGCCTATACTCCAATCACGAAGGCATTCGTAGTTGGAGGGAAGATGAGGCATCGCACAACCGGCAGGACCCGGCACGCATTCCGTCTCGGGGCTGCGGTCGTCTACCCGGACCGGCACAGTATCGAGCGGGATGGGCGCCTCATCGCGTTGCAGCCCAAGGTCGTCCAGGTCTTGGAAGAGCTGGCGGCCGCCGCGGGGAGTACGGTCATGCGCGACGACCTGCTCGACGCGGTCTGGGGTGCTCATGGATCGGCGGAGCTGTTGAACAACGCGATCTGGAAACTGCGTCGAGCGCTGGGAGACGGCCCGGAGAGCCGCATCATCGAAACCGTGCCGCGGCTCGGCTACCGGCTTACGCGTCGACCGGAACCAGCGGAAGCACCGGGGCATGGCTGGAAGCGGCCCGGCGCCCTGGTCGCCGCGGCGCTGATCGTCGTGCTCGCGGCGACGGCAGGCCCCTGGCGGTCACCGGCGGAGTCCGCGATGCCGACCATCGGCAGCACAGAACGCCTCGTACCGATGGCCGGGGTACTCAGCGGGCCGGCATTCTCGCCGGATGGTCGCCAGGTGGCCTACGTGGCCCCCGACGGGAGCTATCACACGGACCTGTTCCTCTACGATCGTGCCGCCGGGGAAGCACGCAGGCTGACAGACGACCCCGCCTGGAATTTCCGCCCTGCGTTCAGCACCGGTGGGCTGCTTGCCGTCTTCAGGTATCTGGATGGTGGGTGTTCGATCGAAGTCTTCGCGGGCAGCAGCGGCACGAGGCTTGCGGGGGTCGCCTGCGACAACGTCGACGGCCGCGGACTCGCCTGGTCGAGCGACGACGAACTGCTCGTGTCTGAGGGGGGCAGTCTGCTGGCGATCGACTGGGCGACGGGGGTACGTCGGCCGGTGCTGCCGGACGATGAGCGGTGGCTGCTCGCGCCGGTCCAGGCACCCGATGGTCAGCAGCTCGCGGCCATCGAGCGCCACGATACGGGCGAGCGGGTCGTCGTTGCCGGCGCCAAGACGGCGGTCGGTCCCACGCACGATCACATCGGCGGGTTGACGTGGCTGGGGAGCGGCAAGCTGGCGTTTGCCGCGAGCCGCGGCGCGGGTGACCATGAACTGTGGCGCTGGCAGGTGAACGACCCCGCTGGCCCCGTCAGGATCGGCCGCGTGCCGGGTGAGAATCAGAGACTGAGCTTCGATGCCCGCTCCGGCGTGTTGGCGTTCGATGCGCTGCGAGACCGGACCGATCTTCTGCTCGCGGGTGACGCGCCGAACACGGCGGCAAAGCGGCTTGCGACCACGGCCGCACGCGAGTACGCCCCAGCGGTATCGCCCGACGGACGCCGCCTTGCGTGGCTCAATGATCGCCCGGCTCCGGGCAGCCTGTGGGTGCGGGAACTGCCCGCGGGACAGGCCCAGCACCTGGCTTTCGTGGACGCGGTCGTGGAGGGATTGGCCTGGGTCGGGAACGGGCGCCTGGTGGGGACCGTTCGCACGGAGGGTCGCACGGACCTGGTGCTGATCGCACCGGACACCGGGGCCGTCGAACCGCTCGTCGAGGAACCAGCCCGACGCCTGGGTCCCACCGCAACACCCGATGGCCGGCACGTGTTCTTTTCCGAGCGCAACGACGATGGCTGGCTCGCCGTTCGGCTCGACCTGGCGTCGGGGAGCCGCGATCCCTTCCGGCGTCCCGGGTTGCAGCGCGTTGTTCCTGCGCACGATGGCGCTGGCTTCTATTTCACCCGAAGGGACGAATCCGGAATCTGGTACTCGCGACTGGGATCGGATGCCGTGGAGCGGGTTGCACCCGGCGTCGCGAAGCGGGATTGGGGGAACTGGGGCCTGGCTGGCGACGGGGCAATCGTCCGTCTCGAGCGCTTCGACGGCGGCAACCGCCTGTGGCGCCATGATCTGGATCGCGGGACCGTGTCCCAGCTCGGCTTCCTCCAGGGCAACGTGCTCCCCGGCGCCAACCTCGCCGTTGATCAGGCGGGCCAGGTCATCGTGGCCACGGAGGACGGCTACGAGGGCGAACTGCTCGCGCTCTCGATCCACCGGTAGGAGCGATTTCGTGCGCGAACGGTGCCCGGAGAGAAATCGGTGAGGCGCTGGCGAGCTTGCGTTCATGGCCCTCGCGGACCCTCGGAGTACGCTGGGCTCGGGTTACGGAATCCGGAGTTCGGCACGTGTCTGACACTCGCGGCAAGAAGGCAATCGGCGGCGCGCTCCTCGCGATGATCCTGCTGGCGCTGACCTCGCCGACCCGGGCCAATCCGGTCGGTGGCCTCTACTTCGACCCGGACCGGGCCGGTCACGGTTTCGATCTGCGGCCCGTTGGTGCCTCCTGGGTCATCGTGTTCTACACGTACGATACCGACGGACAGCCGGAGTGGATGCTCGGGGTTCTTGCCAGCGATGGCGACGCCGCGCTGAGCGGATCCCTCGACGTATTCGACTACCAGGAGGGGCGCGAGCCGCGCCAGGCGACGCTCCGTCGTGCGGGCGATGTGCGTCTGGACTTCGCGGCCAGCTGCGGGGGCGGCGCCGGAATCGCGTTCGACTGGACCCTGGATGGCGACACGGGCGCATGGTGCGTGCAGTCGCTCCTCGACCAGGCCGTGCCGCCCCCGGCGGACTTCTCCGGTCTCTGGTTCGCGCCCGATGACGCCGGCTGGGGGCTGAGCCTCGCGTTCGAGGTGCGGGAGCCCGACACCACCGAGGTCCAGATCCTCTTCTACTACGATGATGCCGGGCTGCCACGCTGGGCGCTGGGGTCCGGGAGTGGCGGTGCGGAGTCATCGCTCGTCCTCAACAATTTCCGCGGGTACTGTCGAACCTGCGAACCCGTCCCGCTCGCATCGGCGGACGCTGGCGAGATCAGCCACGCGCTGGCGGTGCGGGACGGACTGCCGATTGGGTCGGCCAGGATCGACGTCGCCTATGCGCTCGGCGCCGGTCGCTGGGACCGGGAAACCGAGCGACTGCTGCAGCTGTCCTCTCCACAGGCGGGCCTGATCCCCGTACCGGCTGTCGTCGAACCAGATCGTCCGATTGCGATCGTGGATACCACGGTCGTGCCCATGAACGAGCCGGACGTCGTCCGGACCCATCAGACCGTGGTGGTCGAGGCTGGTGCCATCGTCGCGGTAGGGGACGTCGCTACGGTCGTGGTGCCCGATAGGGCCGTGCGCATCGACGGCCGCGGCCGCTTCGTGGGGCCGGGGCTCCACGACATGCATACGCACTTCACCTTCGGCGGCGTCACGCCCATGTTCGAGGCGGGCACGCTGTTCATCGCCAACGGAGTGACCACGGTGCTGAACATGGGCGATGGCGGCACCCAGAACCTCCCGGGCACCGACGCCGTCTTCGGCGCCGGAACCCGCATCGGTCCGACGGTCTATGCCGGCAAGGCCGCCTATGGTGCCGCAGACGGCCGGGCCGCGTCGGCCACGGTGACGTCGCCGGCGGCGGCCACGGCCTACGCCGAGCAGGCGCAGGCCGAGGGCTACCGCTTCCTCAAGCTCTACAACGCCCTGACGCCCACCGTCGTTTCGCGGTTTATCGACGAAGGAGAGCGTCTGGGCATGCCGGTCAACGGCCATCTTCCGAAAACCATGAGCATGCGCCAGGCCCTCGAGGGCGGGCAGGGCATGATCGCCCACGTCGCGGAGATCTATTTCACGCTGCTCGGCAACCAGCCCAACGAGGCGCTGCTGCCCGAGGCGGCGGCGCTCATGCTGGAACACGACGTATACCTGACGGACACGCTGACGGCATCCGAGTCCTTCGCCGCCAACTACGGCGGCAACGAGGCCAATTTCGAGATCTTCTCGCGGCGTGAGGGCATCCAGTACCAGCCAACCACCTTCGCCGAACGCGGCTGGCGCAACTTCTTCGAAAGCAGCACGTTACAGCCACCGGGGTCGCGGCCGGGCCAGCTCGACGCCCGCCTGGCCTTCTTCAAGCAGATGGTGCGCTTTTTCAGCGATGCGGGTGTACCCCTGATCCTCGGCACAGACTCGCCCGGACACGTCGGGGTGATCTC
The DNA here is from genome assembly GCA_039188505.1 of Pseudomonadota bacterium. Lineage (GTDB taxonomy): Bacteria > Pseudomonadota > Gammaproteobacteria > Xanthomonadales > SZUA-38 > JBCCZC01. The sequence continues at coordinate 19,642 of JBCCZC010000018.1, forward strand.
CGGGTTCTCCGTGCACGAGAACCTCCGCCTCTACGACGAGATCGGGTTGCAGCCCTTCGCGGCCTACGCAGCGGCGTCCCGCAATCCCGGGCGCTACCTGTCCGATTCCCTTGGCGAGGCCATGCCCTGGGGCACGGTCGAGGTGGGGATGCGGGCAGACCTGCTGCTCCTCGAAGCGAACCCGCTGGATGACCTCGTTCACCTAAAGCGACCCCTTGGTGTGATGACTCGGGGCCGCTTCTACGGCCGAACCCATCTCGACGAGGCACTCCAAGCACTGGACCTGAAGTACCGGGATCCGTTCACACGCAAGGCCATGGAAGGAGCGTTCGACTGGGGCCGGGAGGAAGTCTGTGATCACCAACACTAGGGTGGGGACCCTACTGGCGCTCGTCCTGCTTGGCTCGTCAGCCGGCGCGCAGCAGGCGATCAACGACGGTCTCAGTGGCGCCTGGTTCGACCCGACCAACCCCGGCCAGGGCCTTCTCTTCGACGTGGACGAGGCGCAGTCCTTCTTCTTCGTGGCGTGGTTCACCTTCGAAGAGGCCGGTGCCGACGGCTCGGCGTCCGGCGTGCCGCGCTGGCTCACGGCGCAGGGAAGCTATGCAGGGTCGACTGCCGATCTGGTGGTCGCCGAGACGACTGGCGGCACGCTCGCTCAGGCGGGGGGAACCGTGACCGCGCAGGTCGGCACGCTGTCACTGAGCTTCGAGTCCTGCACCGCGGCGACCGCAAGCTATGCGCTGAACGGCGGTGTGAGCGGTACGATCGCGATCGAGCGCCTGACCCCGACCGGCGGTTGTGCAGGCGGGGCCAAGGGGATCCCGGCAGGGCAGGCCATTCGGGTCGAGACTCTCGCCGCGGACTTCGATGCGAGCGGGGATGTGTCCGTCGGACCAAGCGGAGACCTCTTCGTCGGCAACTACGGCTCGACCCTGAACGATTCGACGGGCGCGACGGTGACGCGCGTGGATCTGGACGGGAACGTATCCACCTTCGCGACTGGCCTGAACGGCGCATCGGGCAATGTCTTCGATGCCGATGGCAACCTCTACCAGTCCAGCATCCGGGACGCTGCCGTGATCCGCGTCGCGCCGGATGGAACGACCGAGGTCTACGCTTCGGGCATTACCGGCGGGGTCATCGGCCTGGCGTTCGACTCCCGGGGCAATCTCTATGCCAACTCCTGCGGGGAGAACCGCATCTACCGCATCGCTCCGGATCGGACGGTCTCGGTGTTCGCCCAGGGTTTCCCGCTGTCCTGCCCGAACGGCCTGACGTCCGATCCCGACGACAACCTCTACGCCGTCAACTTCAACAATGGTGCGATCTCGCGCATCGACCCGACGGGTACCGTGTCCCTGCTGGCCCGAACACCGGCGGGGACCTTCCGCAGCTCAGGGGGCAACGGCCACGTCACCTTCGGCAACGGGCGCCTCTACACCGTGTCCAACGCGAGCAGCCAGGTCTTCGAAGTGGGACTGGACGGCACGCTCACGGTGCTGGCCGGCAGCGGTCAACGGGGCCATGCCGATGGCGATCCCGAAACGGCCAGCTTCCAGATGCCGAACGGGATCGACATCAGCGCGGACGGCCGGCGTCTCTTCCTGAACGAGTCGGAATCGCTCCGGCCCGGCGGGCTGACGGGGACCTATCCGCTCACGCCGAACCGGCTGCGCATGGTCATGCTCGAGGACGTCGGCATCGATCGGCTCATGACCGGCGCCTGGTTCACGACGACCGCGCCAGGGCAGGGGTTTCTGTGGGACGTCATCACGGACACCGATGAGCTTTTCCTCGCCTGGTTCACCTACACGGCCGACGGCAGCGGTGCGCAACGCTGGTACACGCTCCAGGGCCCGTTCGATGGCTCGGCGGCCCCGCTCGAGATCTTCGAGACCACCGGCGGCGTATTCGACGCCCCCGGCGCGACGTCGACGGAGCGCGTCGGCGTGGCCGAGCTGACCGTAGACGCGTGCGACCGTTCCAGCCTCAGCTTCGCCTTCGACGCAGGTCCCTCGGGGTCGCTGGCGCTGGAGCCGTTGCTGCCGGGAACGACCTGTCCATCCGGTCGCTAGTGCATCTCCGCGGCGATCCATCGGACTGATCCGTTCCCCGCGCGGATTCCACGTCGAGGGCGGAATAAGCAGAAAGATCGCCTAAAATTTCATGTGGACAACATGAAAGCAGGTGATCGGGATGAAAATGGTACAGATTCGAAACGTGCCGGACGACTTGCACCGTCTCCTGAAGGCACGAGCGGCGCTGGCCGGTCGGTCGCTGAGCGACATGATCCTTGAAGAACTGGAGCGGCTGGTGGTCCTGCCGACACCGGCAGAACTCTGCGAGCGCCTGTCTCGGGTCGAGCCGTTCACCATGAGCGCCAGCTCGGCCGAGATGATTCGCCGGGAGCGGGACGAACGCTGATGGATGTGCTGGTCGTTGACGCGTCGGTGATCGTCGATTTGCTGGCGCGCTTCGATCCCGAACCGATCGAGGCCCTCGTTCTGGCGCCGCGGGCCGTTCTCGCCGCTCCCGCGCTCATCGACATCGAGGCTCTCAGCGCATTCCGGAAGCTGGAGCGGCTCGGAGCGTTTCCGGCAGGCCGTGCCGAGGGCATCGTCGAGGCATACCGCCAGGTTCGGATCGGCCGCTATGAAGTCCATTCGTTACTGGACAGGATCTGGCGCTCGCGTCGCCGTCTCACCGCCTATGACGCGACCTACGTGGGGCTTGCAGAGATCCTGGGAGCGCCACTTGTCACCCGAGATCGGAAGCTGGCGAATGCCGCCGCTGACCGGGTTGAAGTGCGCGTGCCCTGACCTACGGAGCGGCGGCGAAGTCTCCGGCCAGGGCCTTGTAGAGCGCAGCCAGCGCCGTGGCGCGGCGCGCTGCGGCGCTGACCTGCGAGGTTTCGAGGTTCAGCTTGGTCCGCTCGGCGTCGAGGACGGCCAGGCTGTCGACCGCACCTTCCCGGAAGCTCAGGCGCGCCAGCTCGAGCGCGTCATCGGCCCGCTTCACGGCCTGGTCGAGCAGCGCGGCGGACTGGTTCGACGCGCGCCAGGCCGCGAGCGCGGACTCCGTTTCCTCGAGGGCCAGGAGGATCGTCTCGTCGAAGGCGGCAAGCGCTCCGGCAGCCCGAGCCTCGTTTGCCCGGACCCGTTCGCGGACCCGGTTGTAGTCGAGGAAGGTCCAGCTGAGCGTCGGACCAAAGCTGTAGCGATCGGCGTCGCTGCTGCCCAGGTCCGAGAATTCCATGGCCGTCCAGCCAAAGCTGCCGAACAGGTCGAGACGCGGATAGAAATCCGCCGTCGCGACACCCACCTGCGCGGTGGCGGCAGCAAGGCGCGCCTCGGCCGCGGAGACGTCGGGTCGGCGCTGGAGCCAGTCGAGCGGCTGCCCCACCGTCACCAGGTCCGGCAGCGTGGGTAGCCCTTCCGACTGGTTCAGGGTCGCGCGCACGTCTGCGAGGGGCAAGGCGGTCAGCACAGCAAGGCGCTGTTCCTGGCGGACGATTGCCTCCCGCGTGAGGGGTACGGCCGAAGCGACTTCGAGGCCGAGCGCATTGGAGCGGGCAACGTCCAGTTCGGTGCCCCGGCCCTCGTCGCGCAGGGTCTCGAGCAGGCCGATGCTCGTCTGCAGATTCCGGATCTGCCGCATCTGTACTTCCAGGCGCTGCTCCTCGGCCCGAAAAGTGAAGTACGCCTGGGCGGTCTCAGCGATCGTCGACAGCCGCAACGCCGCGTAGTCGTCTGTGGCCGCGACCAGTTCAGCATCCAGGGCCTCGCGTGTGCGCCGCTGACGCCCGAAGAGGTCGATCTCCCAGGCCGCATCGAAGCCCGCCCGGTAAACATCGGTCCGCGGTACGCCCGGCGGGATGAAGGGATCGGCGGTGCTCGGACGGAAACGCTCGCCGCCGAGGTTCGCGGTGACGATGGGCCAGGTGTTCCAGGTCTCGAGGCCACGCAGCGCCCGCGCTTCGTCGAGCCGGGCCAGCGCCTGCGCCAGCCCGCGATTCTCGGCGAGCGCCCGGCCGATCAAGGCGTCCAGCGCCGGATCTTCAAGCGCGCGCCACAGCTCGCTGCCGGTCTGCTCTCCGGCCTCGACGAAATCGCCTTCCGCCGCATCGAAGGTCTCCGGCACCGGCGGCTCCGGGCGCACGAAGTCAGGGCCCACCGTGCATCCGGTGACGGCCACGCTCAGCAGCAGGACCAGGAACCTCATGCGGTCACCTCCGTCGACGCGGGCGCCTTCTCCGGATTGCCGCCGAGGCGACGCAGGAGGAGGTAGAACACCGGCGTGAAGAACAGTCCGAAGAAGGTCACACCCAGCATGCCGCCGAAAACGGTGACGCCCATGACGTGACGCACCTCGCTGCCGGCGCCGCTCGCGAAGACCAGGGGAATGACACCGGCGATGAACGCGAAGCTGGTCATCAGGATGGGGCGGAGGCGCAGGCGGCAGGCCTCGACGGCCGCCTCGAAGGTGCTGCGACCGGCCGCCTCGAGATCGCGGGCGAACTCGACGATGAGGATCGCGTTCTTGCACGCCAGCCCCATCAGCACAACGAGCCCGATCTGGGTGAAGATGTTGATGTCCACGAAGGTCGGCGGCGGCGACATCGGCGGCGGTGGAATCCAGCCGAGCCCGATCTGCATCCCGAACCAGGCGCCGTTGATGAAGTTGAGCAGCCAAATGCCGCCGATTGCCGAGAGCAGACACATCGGCACGATCAGGATGACCGCCAGCGGGATGATCCAGCTCTCGTACAGGGCGGCCAGCACCATGTAGACCAGCAGTACGCAGAGCGGGAAGACCAGCAGCGCGAGCGCGCCCTGGGTCTGCTGCTGGTAGGTCAGGCCGGTCCACTCGAAGGTCATGCCCTGGGGCAGGATCTGGTCCGCCAGGCCTTCCGCGATCGCCAGCGCCTCGTTCGAGGAGATATCCGGCGAGAACGGCGCGCCCTGGACGTCCGCCGCAGGGTAGCCGTTGTAGCGGATGACCGGATCCGGCCCAAAGCCGGGTTCGAGAGAGACCACGCTACCGAGGGGCACCATCGCGCCGTCGTTGTTGCGGGCCTTCAGGCGGGCCACGTCGGCGATTTCGTCGCGGAACTGGGCGTCGGCCTGGGCGTAGACGCTGTAGGTTCGGCCAAAGAGGTTGAAGTCGTTGACGTAGGCCGAGCCCAGGTAGACCTGCAGCGTGTCGAACACGTCGGTCAGGGCGAGTCCGGCTTCCTTTGCGCGGATGCGATCGATGCTGGCATCGAGCTGCGGCACGTTGGACTGGTACGAGGTGATGACGGCACCGGGCCCGAAGCCTGGCTGCTGCGCGAAGCCGCCCAGCATGGCCTGAACTTGGTTGTTGAGCTCGCCGTAGCCGACGCGCGCCCGGTCCTGGACGTACATCTCGAAGCCCGCGGCGTTGCCGAGACCGAGGACCGGTGGCGGCATGAGCGAGAATGCGAGCCCTTCCTGCACCTGGCTGAAGGCGCCATTGATCATCCCGTTGATCTCGACCGCGCGGAGCTCCCGGTTGTCCGGACGCTCGAGGCCGATGAACATCGTGCCGATGTTGGGCGTATTCACGAAGTGGATCGCGTTGAGGCCAGGGAACTGAACGGTGTTTTCCACCCCCGGGACCTGCCGCGCGAGGTCGCCCAGCTTCTTCATCGCGTCTTCGGTCCGCTCGAGGGTTGCGCCCTCAGGCAGGAGCACACCGGCAAAGAGGTACTGCTTGTCCTGGGTGGGGATGAAGCCCCCCGGCACGCCGCGGAAGGCGCCGACCGTGACGACCAGCAGCACGGCATACAGGATCAGCAGTCGCGGTGCGCGTCCCAGGATCTTGCCAATGCCCGAGGAGTAGCGTTCCGCCCCGCGGTTGAAGAACCGGTTGAAGGGGCGGAAGAACCAGCCGAGCAGGCGCTCGATGAAGCGGCCGAGCGCGTCCTGCGGAGCGTTGCGGGGCCGCAGCAGCACGGCCGACAGCGCCGGGGACAGGGTGAGCGAGTTGAAGCCGGAGATGATCACGGAGGCGGCGATCGTGACCGCGAACTGGCGGTAAAACTCGCCGGTGACCCCGCCGAGGAAGGCGAGCGGCACGAACACCGCGGCGAGGACGAGGGTGATCGCGACGATGGGTCCGGAGACCTCGCTCATGGCCTTGTGGGCAGCATCGCGCGGACTCATCCCGTCCTCGATGTGCCGCTCGATGTTCTCGACGACGACGATCGCGTCATCGACCACGATACCGATCGCCAGGACCAGTCCGAATAGCGTCAACGTGTTGACAGTGAAGCCCAGCAGCCACAGCACGGCGAAGGTGCCAACGATGGACACCGGGACGGCCAGCAGCGGGATCAGCGAGGCGCGCCAGGTCTGCAGGAAGACCACGACCACCAAGACGACGAGCAGGACGGCCTCGAGCAGCGTGCTGACGACTGAGCTGATGGACTGGCGCACGAAGATCGTCGGGTCGTAGGCGACGGTCCACTCGAGATCCTGCGGGAAGTTCTCGGCGAGCTCGGTCATCTTCTCCCGCACGGCGTTCGACAGGGCGACCGAGTTGGCGCCGGGCGACTCGAACAGGACGATCGCCGCCGCTTCCTCGCCGTTGAGCAGCGACTGGAGCGCGTAGGTGTTCGAGCCGAGATCGATCCGCGCGACGTCGCGTAGCCGGGTCACTGCGCCGTTCGCGTCGGACTGGAGCACGATCTCGCCAAAGTCCTCCGGCGCGTCGAGGCGACCGTCGACGTTGATCGAGAGCTGGACCGAAGAGCCCCGCGGCTGCGGTGCGCCGTTGATCGAACCGGCGGAGACCTGGACATTCTGCTCGCGGATCGCCCCGACGATGTCGGCGGCAGTCAGGTTGCGCGCCGCGGCCTTGTCGGGATCGATCCAGACGCGCATGGCGTAGTTTCCGGCGCCGAAGGACAGGGCCTGGCCGACGCCCTCGAGGCGGGTGAGCTCATCGCGAACCTGCAGCGTGGCGTAGTTCGAGAGATACAGTCCGTCGTAGGTCCCGTTGGGCGAGCTGAGGTGCACGACCATGGTCAGGTTCGGGGAGGCCTTCACCGTCGTGACGCCGAGCTGACGTACGGCCTCCGGCAGGCGGGGCAGGGCCTGCGCGACACGATTCTGGACCTGCACCGCCGCGAGGTCGATGTCCGTGCCGCCCTTGAAGGTCACGTTCAGCAGCATCGTGCCGTCCGAGGCCGA
>JBCCZC010000019.1:0-26366 GCA_039188505.1 Pseudomonadota bacterium
CGATGACCAGGGTCGTCCGGTCGGCCTTGAGCCCCTCGAGCGCGCGGTAGATCCCGCGCTCGGTCTCCGTGTCGAGGGCGGAGGTCGCCTCGTCGAGGATGAGGATCGGCGCGTCGAGGAGGATCGCGCGGGCGATGGCGATGCGCTGGCGCTGGCCGCCGGAGAGCTGCACGCCGCCGGGACCGACGATCGTCTCGAGGCCCTGCGGCAGGCGCTCGATGAACTCGAGGGCGCCGGCGCGGCGGGCCGCATCCTCGATGGCGCTCTGTTCGGCCCCGCTCAGGCTGCCGTAGGCGATGTTGCTGGCGACGGATTCGTTGAACAGCACGATCTGCTGGCTGACGACCGCGATACGCGAACGTAGTTCGTCGAGGCGGTATTCGCGGACATCGACGTCGTCGACAAACACGTGCCCCCCGGTCGGTTCGTAGAAACGCGGCAGCAGATTGACCAGTGAGCTCTTGCCACCGCCCGATCGACCGACGATGGCGGTCACGGTCCCGGGCTCGGCAGCAAAGCTGATGTGGTCGAGAGCCGCGCCGTCCGCAGCTTCGTAGCGCAGGCTCACGTCGTCGAAGCGGACGTGGCCCCGGACGTTCTCCGCCGTCCGGGTCCCGCTGTCGACCTCCGGCGCCTCGTCGAGGGTCCGGAAGATGCTGTCCGCGGCAGCGATGCCCTGCTGCAGCGTCGCGAGCACGTTCGTCAGGCGCTTGAGCGAAGGCAGCAAGGCCAGCATGGCCGTGATGAAGGCGATGAACGCGCCGGGGGTCATGCCCGAGGCCGCCAGCGCCGTAGTCGCGTAGAAGAAGATGCCTGCCAGCGCCAGGCCGGCAATCAGGTGCACCAGCGCTGCGGCGCCGTGCTTCGTGAGCATCAGCCGCACATGCTGCTTGCGATTGCGGTCGTTGATCGCCTCGAACTGGCGGGCTTCCCGCTCCTGGGCCTGGAACAGCTTGACGACCTGCTGCCCGGCGATGACTTCCGTCGACCGCTGGGCGACGCCGCCCACCGACTCCTGGATGCGCCGGCTGTAGCGGCGGAAGCGGCGGCTCACGAGGACCGCCAGCCATGCGATCGGCGGCCCCAGGAAGATCACGACGAGGGTGAGGCGCACGCTGCTGACGAGCATCACCACCAGGAAGCCGGCGACGTAGAGCGAATCGCGCATCACTGTCGTCAGGGCCGTCGTGCTCGCAGCGGCCACCTGCTCGACGTTGTAGGTGAGCTTCGAAATCAGGCCGCCCTCGGCCTCGCGATCGAAGAAGGGCGTCGGCAGGTATAGCAGCTTCTCGAACAGGTCCCGGCGCATGTCGAACACGACGGAGCGACCGGCGAGGCTCATGTAGTAGCCAGACGTCAGGGTGCCGAGCCCGCGTCCGATGAAGATCGCCAGCACGATCGCCGGCAGCCAGGAGACGGCCGCCCAATCGTCGCCCGCAAAGCCCTCGTCGAGGAGCGGCTGCATCAGCGCGGTGAACCCCGCCGTGCACGCCGCATCGATCGTCATCCCGAGCACGGCCAGGCCGACGTACAAGACATAGCGCCGGCTGTAGCGCAGGAGCCGGCGGAACACGGCCATGGCCTGGTCCGGGGGTGGGGTGATTGGCGCGGTCGACGGCGCCTCGGGAGATGACATGCGGTGCTCGATCAACCGGCTGGGTGACGCGAGATTACCACTGCTGGCGCCGATGGGTCATTCGGCACTGCCCGGCTGGCGACCGAGATAGCGCAGCACACGATCGGGCTGGTCTGTGAAGATGCCTTCGACGCCCACGGCGTCCACGTAGATCCGGATGAGCGTCTCGAAGTCGGCCACCTGTGGCGGGAGGACGTCGGCTCGCAGCGTGTAGACATGGACCGGCAGCTGCCGGTCCCGGAGCCGCTGGCGGAAGGCGCTTGGATGCAGGGCGTCGTCGACCAGCTGCGGCATCCATGCACCGACGCCGTCGGCGACTGCGGCCATGACCGCCACGCCGACCTCGCTGCGGAGCCAATCGTAGTCGGTCGGGGACTCGTCCCAGTCGTTTTCGCCAATGAGCTGAATCAGGCGAAGTTCACTACCCAGATCGATGCGAAGCCGACGGAGCTCCTCGAAGTCGAACGTCTGGAGAAAGGCCCGGTGGGTGCGGCCCGTGTACCCATGTGCCGTCATGACAGCAAGCACCGCGCGACTGATGTCGAGCCCTCGCGCCCGGTGCCACGCCGGCCGCTTCAGCTCGACGTAGACGCCGATGTCCTTGTCCAGGAGACGGTTGAGCTCGGCGATGAGCATCAGCTCGTCGTCGAGGCGGACCGGCGGATGGAGGGATCGCGGACCGGCGTAGCGGGTCGGATAGATCCGCTCGCCGGACGTGACGTCGATCCGGGGTCCGATCCGCAGCGTCGCGAGCTCCGCCCAGTCGAAGTCGGCGACGTAGTAGCGGCCATCGTCGGCCGCGCGTTCCGGGAAGCGCAGCCGCACGTCCGTCGTCGCGTCGAGCGTCAGATCATGGAAGACCACCGGCACACGATCCCGCGAAAGGACGACGTCCTGCTCGATGTAGTCCACGCCCATCGCGTGGGCGAGCACCTTGGATGCTGCCGAGTGCTCGGGCAGGTAGCCGGATACGCCGCGATGAGCGATCACCAGTGGTTCCGCTGCGGCCCAGGCGCCACCCATTAGGAGCGTCGCCAGCAAGGCAAGACGGAGCAGCCGTGGGATCATTCTTTTGCCCCGGCGCCCGGCGACCTCCGTGTCCTCCGGGCCCGCTTCTGCTTCGATCCGTGCCGTTGATTCGACTTCCATGGTCCTGACCCTCTGCAAGACGCCTTCCAGGAACGTCCGCTGGCTGACTGAGGAGCAGCCTAGCAACAGGGAGTTACAGGCGGATCAACGGCCGGTGTCGTCAGCCGGCTCCTTCCGGCATGCAGTCGTACTCGTAGGCGCGCTCGTCCTTGTATTCCGTGACCCAGAGCACCGGCACGTAGAAGAGGAACGCGCCGATGATGGCCCCGACATCCGGATCCTCGTTGCGATGGAACTCGTGGCTATCCGCCTGGCAGCCCGGACGCTGGAGGACGACCTCGTTCTTCGAGAACGCGACTTTCCGATCGGAATAGCGGGCCTGGCCCGTCCCGATGTATTCGCCGTTCACGTAAATCCTGGCGTCCGGGTCGGAGGCGCGAATGGTGGTCGACGCAGAGCACCCGCTCAGTGCGCCAACCAGGACGATCAATGTCAGCAGCAAGGACCTCGACATGATCCTGATCTCCCTGTTGGTGTGTGACCCCGGAGCCAGTCTGCTGCGATGACGCTGAACCGTTTCTGAATCGCCGTTGCGGTCGCTGCGCCTGCGGCAGCAGGGCTGAATGCCGGCCCTCGATCCGCGAAAAGGGCTGTTCGCGTCAAACCATTGAAGAAGCGGAAGGTCTCGGAACGACAAGCGGAGACCGGTGAGGGCTACCGGCTAAAGCTCGGGCGCGACCATCGGCACCTGCTCGGGCGCATCGCGGGTCAGTCCGTCGGTCGGCGCGTCCTCCCCGGCGAGAAACGCGGCAAGCACCCGGTTCGTGGCGAGGATGGCGTCGAAGGGCGTGCCGTGGCGGGAGTCGGCGACGACACGGAAGGTCGCGCCCATGGCGGCGGCCCAGCGTCGCTTCTCCTCCAGCGGCGTATAGTCGAACTCGGCCGAGAGCACCAGGGAACGTGCCGTGAGCTCGTCCAGCCGGGCGGCCGCGCACCAGCCGGCCAGCGCGCGGACAGATTCCAGATAGGGACGCCGGGCGTTCGCGCCGACGACTTCCTCGACGCGCCGGCGCATCGGGGCCTGATGCGGATCGGGAAACAGACGCGCCGCGACCATGCGCGCCGTGCGCCGCAGGCCGAAGAGCCGCACCATCGTGAGCTGCAGATGGACCTCCAGCCACTTGCGCCAGTGATCGACACGATAGGTCGGAAGCGCATTGATCATGACGAGCTGCCGGCAGGCCTGCGGCCGGGCGAGCGCCATGGCCAGCGCCACGGCGCCGCCGAGGGAGAAGCCGACGATGCTGCAGCGCTCGACGCCGAGATGATCGATGAGGACCCAGAGGTCATCTGCAAAGCCATCGATGCTGTAGGGCCCGGCGGGCCGGCCCGAGAGGCCGGATCCCCGGAGGTCCGGTACGATGACCTGAAACCGCTCCCGCAGGGCCGGAATCTGGAAGGCCCAGTCCGCGCCGCTCGACCCGAGCCCGTGGATCAGCACGACCGCGTCACCGGTCCCGTGGACGTCGAAGTGGATTTCCGTTCCGTTGACGCTGGCCAGCGGCATCACAGCCCCCCTGTTCGAGGCGCCAGCCTACATCGCCTCGCCGTGGTTGCGGCGTGGAAGCGCGAACGGGAGAATGCGGCCATTGGCGACGAGCGCGATTCATGGCGACGACGAACAAGGGTAGCTGGAGCATCCGTATTGGCACCGCCCTGCTGGTGCTCGCGGCTATGTTCTTCGTGCTCGCCTTGATGATGCTGGCGGATCCGCTCGAGGGCGAGGGCCGTCTCGAGTCGCTCGTTCCCGGACTGTTCTTCTGCGCCGTCACGCTCATTCCGGGCGTCGTCCTGCTGCTCTCGGGACGACGCAAGCGCCGAACCGGGGAGTTCGAACAGACCATGCTCGGCTACATCCGCAGCTTCGACCGGTTCTCCGCCCAGGAGCTCGCGAAGCGGATCGACCGCTCGGAGCTCGAGGTCGAACAGCTCATCGCGAGGCTCAGCACCCGCCCGGACCTTGACCTCGTCTTCCACCGTCCGGACCGGACCTGGGCGCATCGAGGACGCATCTCCGAGGACCATGCGATCGTCGATCACTGCAGCAGCTGTGGCGCCCACGTCGGGCAGCAGCTGATCCTCGAAGGCGAACGGATCCGCTGCACCTACTGCGACCAGGTGCTCCGCGCGCCGGGGGCCGCCGCATGAAGATCCTGGTCGCGATCGACCTGTCGCGGGCATCGCAGCGGGTGATGGAAACGGCGCGCGCCCTGGCCAAGGCGCTGGGCGCGACCGTGACGGTGGCCCACGTCGCGGACGCGGAGCTCGAGCCGACGGCGTTCGAGGCCGGCCACGACGAGAGCCGCCGCCAGCTTGCAGCCGAGCTGCGTGCAGAGCACGAGGCGGTCCAGGCTCACGCCGGCCTCCTGCGCGGTGCGGGCATCGAGGCGACCGGTCTGCTGCTCAAAGGTCCCGTCATCGCAACGCTACTGCGGGAGATCAAAAGGGTCGGCGCGGACCACGTCGTCATGGGCAGTCACGGTCGCGGCGCCCTGTTCGAGTCGCTCGTCGGCAGTACCTCCGCAGGCGTCGTCAGGAAGGCAAGCGTCCCGGTCACCATCGTCCCGGTACGTCCCGCATGAAGCCCTGGCACCGGCGTGTCCTTGGCTTCCTCGCCGCGGCGCTTACCGCCACCTTGCTCGCGACCACGGCATCCACCCAGTCGGTGCTCGCCAGCCTCGGCGGTCTGGGCGTGGAGGTTCCCCTGTCGGTCCGTTTCGAGGCGACCGTCCACGATTGGCTGGGCATGGGACCGCTCTACGGTGCGCTCATCACGGCCGGTTTTCTGGTCGCCCTGCTGACGGCCGGCGTGATCGTGCGCTTTGCCCCCGCGACCCGCGGCTGGCTGTATCCGCTCGCCGGCGCCGTGGCCGTCGCCACGATCCTCATCGCTATGAAGAGCGTCTTCGAGATCTCGACCATCGCGGGCGCCCGCACGCTCGCGGGCCTCGCCATGCAGATGCTCGCCGGTGCTGCCGGCGGTTGGGTCTTCGGCCGCGTCACCCGGAGGAACATCGATGGCACATAGGAAACAAGGCGGGCTCGGCCTGCTGGCCGCCGTGCTTCTCCTGGCCGCCAGCGCCCATGCCGAGGTGCAGGTGGAGACCGTGGCCGATGGCTTCGGCCAACCCTGGTGCATCGCCTTCCTGCCCAGCGGCGACATGCTCATCACCGAGCGCGGCGGCGCGCTCCATCGCCTCGAGCCGTCCGGCGAGCGCCGACCGATCGATGGTGTCCCGCCGGTCTTCGCCCGTTCCCAGGGCGGCCTGTTCGACGTGCTGCCCGCGCCCGACTTCGCGACGAGTCAGCGGCTCTACCTGTCCTACGCCCACGGCGACGGCAAGGCCAACGCGCTGCGCGTCGCGACGGCGACGCTTGTTGAGACAGCGCTCGAGGACCTGACGGTGGTGTTCGAAGCAGCGCCCCTCAAGGACACGCCCGTGCACTACGGCGGCCGCATGGCCTGGCTGCCCGACGACACGCTGCTGGTCACGACCGGCGATGGCTTCGACTACCGCGAGGCGGCTCAGGGACTCGACAACCACCTCGGAAAGACCATCCGCATCGACACCGACGGCAAGGCGCCGGCGGACAACCCGTTCACCGGGGACCCGGACGCACTGGATGAAATCTGGACCTACGGGCACCGCAACCCCCAGGGCATCGCCGTGGATCCGGTCACCGGTCACGTGTTCCAGCACGAACACGGCCCGAAGGGCGGTGACGAGGTGAACCGGCTGGTCGCGGGCAACAACTACGGCTGGCCGGCCATCAGCTACGGCCTCGACTACAACGGCGCCTATGTGACCCCATTCGTGGCCTATCCGGGCATGGAGCAGCCGCTGCTGCACTGGACGCCGTCGATCGCCCCCGCCGGGTTGGCGGTCTACCGCGGCGAGCTGTTCCCCGGATGGAATGGCAACCTGCTGGCCACCGCCCTGGTCGAGCAGTCCCTACGGCGCGTGGAGGTCGACGCCAGCGGCAAGCTGGTCAACCAGTCGGTGGTCGTATCCGGCCTCGGTCGGCTACGCGATGTTCGCGTGGCCCCCGACGGATCGATCTATCTCCTGGATGAATCCGCGGGCCGCATCCTGCGCCTCGTACCCGAGGGCAACTGACCGGCTATTCGACGGCCTGCTGGAGCGACCGGATCTCCGCCAGATCCTTGGGCGGCTCTTGCCAGAGCGGCGCCTCCGCCTTGATCCAGGAACGCAGGTCCTCCGGAATATCCTCGAAGCGCTCGAGGCGCCAGGTCACGAGATGCATCACCGATTCGCCCCCGCCCGCCCAGCGCGGCAGCGGCCCAACGCGGGCCCAGCTCAGCTGGTGCGGCTCCGAGACGCTGTCGGGCTGGATGAAGAAGTCGTAGTTCTCCCACGCCTCGTAGCGACCCGCGCCGCCGGGCAGCGGGAAATCGAGAAAGACGGGCGCCGAGAAGACGTGGGTGTCGCCCACGACGCGGTGGGCCATGGATCCCCCCTCGATCTTGCGCACCCCGTCACCGCGCCCCTGCTCGACCAGCGTCCTGAGACCGTCACCGTCGAGTTCATAGGTGATGAACTGATAGTCATAGGCGATCGGCTCGACCGGCTGCCCGTCGAAGGTCTCGAGGATCGCGCCCGTCTCCACGTCGCGGAAGACATAGATCTTGCGGTTGTACTGATGCGCGAGCGGCGCCTCGGCATCGGGCCAGTGCGCGCGGGCCGTGTCGAAGCCCTCCATATGAAACAGCAGTTCGCCCGAAGGAAAGGCCCGGACCGTGCCGGTGGAGTACCAGTACACCGGCTCACCGGTGCCGACGCGGGCGTCGATCCAGAGGTCGAAGCTCTGCCGATCGAACCCTTCGGCCATGGCGGCGGCCGGGAGGGCTAGTACGAGTCCGAACAGCTGTCGCCAGTGCATGATCCTTCTCCTGTGTTGATCAATGCCGGGCAGCGATCCCTGCCGGCAGGTGCGGGGACGCCGGCGGCTCCCAGACCGCGGCGCGTTCCCGCGCGCGCTGTCGGGCCGCCTCGTCGAGCCGATCCTCGAGCTGGGCCGCGAGCGCTGCCCCCTGTCCCTCCGGCTGACGCTGCGCGGACACGTGCGCCGTCGCGCAGGCGTCTTCAAGCCGCCCGATACTGGCCTGCAGAGCCGCAAGAGAGGTCAGCGCCCCGACGTGGCCTGAGGCCACCGCGAACTCGAACAGCGCTTCTGCCATGACCGGATCGCGAGCAATGCCTTCGCCCCGCGCCGCCATCACACCAAGGTTGTGGGCCGCGCCGGGATGGCCTGCGGCCGTCGCCCGCCGATAGCAGCCCGACGCTGCGGCCACGTCGGCGACGGCGCCGATGCCCTGCTCCAGGCAGACTCCGAGCGCGTAAAGCGCGTCCGGGTGTCCTCGCTCGGCGGCCAGGCGGTAGTAGTTGACGGCGCCCACCGGGTCACGCTCGGCGCCACCGAGCCCCTCCCGCAGCACCTCGCCCATCTGAAACTGGGCCGAGGCGTCGCCGGCACGAGCGGCTTCGAGGAGCAGGCGCGAACCGGCCTGGGGCTTCGCGGGCCCGCCGCGGCCCTCGACCATCATGACGGCGAGGGCGTACATGGCCGGCGGGTGATGTTTGCGCGCCGCGTGAGCAAACAGTTTGCGGGCCAGCTCCGCGTTGACATCGAGGCCGCGCCCCTCGAGCAGGCTCACGCCGAGATTGAAAAGCCCCGGCGGATCCTCGAGCTGCGCCGCACGCTTGAACCAGCCGTTGGCCGCCGCGGGATTCTGCGGAAGGCCACCGTCCATGAGGTGCCCGCCAAGGCAGTTCATCGCCAGGGCTGAACCGGCCTCGGCTGAAACCTCGAGGAGGCGTCGGCCCCGATTCGGGTCGCGGGGCACGCCACCCTCTCCCGTGATCAGCGCTTCGCCGAGCAGACAGGTGGCCTTCTCATCACCGTGGTTCGCGGCGAATTCGAGGGCGGGCATGGCGAGGTCGGGCCGCGGCGCGATGCCGGACTGCGGCAGTCCGCGGAGCGCGAGCAGACCGACATTGAAGGCAGCTGCCTGGTGCCCTTGCCGCGCGGCCCGGTCATACCAGCGCAGCGCCTCCTCGAGATCCACTGCCCGGTCGTGCCGTCCCTCCCGGAAGACGTGCCCCAGCTCGCACTGGGCGTCGACATCGCCGGCCTGTGCCGCGGCCTCGAGTTCGGGGAAGGCGTGCTCGTTCATCGCGGCAGTCTAACCCGACGAGAGCGGTCGTCGCGGGAGCTGCTCAACCGAGGAGGCCCTGGCGGGCGCAGTCGCCGGCGTCGAGGGCCATGTGGATGAGCAGCCCGATGGCAATCACGCGGAGTCGTCGGAAGGCCAGCGCAACGACGTAGCCGCCAATGGCCCAGCCCGAATGAAGGGGATGAGTGCCGATGCTGCAGCGGTCGGGATCGTAGATGGGATCGGCGAGCAGGTGGTCGAGGTCGACGACCATGGTCGCGCAGAGGATGAGCCAGGTCCGCATCCGCCGCCCCGGTTTCCAGCCGACGCGCGCCACGACCGCGGGCACTAGAAAGTGCAGCGCGAGATGGAGCGACCCGGCGACCGTGAGCATGGATCTCAGCCGTCGCGGGCGACAACGAAGCGCGCCTCGCACTCGGCAACGACCACGTTGTCCTCGCGCCGGCGGATCTCGCCGTACAGCCGAGCGACGCGGCCGCGACGCTCGAGGAGCCGGCCCTCGACGATCACGGGGGTGCCGACGCGGAGCGGCTTGCGAAAGCGCGTATCGCAGCGCGCCGTGTGTCCGTGGATACCCTGGAGGAAGAGCCAGTTCGCCATGACGTCATCGAGCGCACTGAAGAGGATGCCGCCGTGCGTCACGTCGTCCCAGCCGACGTGATTCGGCCCCGGGGTGAATTCGCCCAGGCACAGGTCGCCGTCCATGCGGTAGGGGATGCGCAGGCCGATCGGATTGGTCTGGCTGCAGACGAAGCAGTTGTTGTCGGTGTAGGTCGGCCGCTCGCTCACAGTGGTCTCCTTCTCGAGCGGTGGACCATAGCGCGAATCCCCGTGCAGCGGGTGGAGATCACCTTCACGTGCGCCCACGGGCGAGTCGTGCTGCAATCGCGGCCATGAAGCGCTGCGCCTTTCTGACCATGGACTCGCTGGACGGGTTCTTCACCTATGACGACCTGGTGCATACCCCGCTGCGCGAGCGCGGCTGGGAGATCGAAAACGTCAGCTGGCGCGCCGGCGTCGCCTGGGCCGCCTATGACCTCGTCGTCGTCCGGTCGACCTGGGACTATCAGGACGATCCCGGCGCGTTCATGGCCACGCTTGCGGCCATCGAAGCGTCGGGCGCACGCCTGGAGAACCCGCTGGCAACGATGCAGTGGAACCTCGACAAGCGTTACCTGCGAGAGCTCGAAGCGGCGGGCGTCGCCATCGTCCCGACGGTCTGGAGTGACGCAGAGGCGCCGGCGACGCTGAGTGAACTCCGCAGCGCCCTGGGCGGCGGGGAGATCGTGGTGAAGCCGGTGGTCAGCGCGAACGCCGACCACACCTACCGCCTGCCGCCGGATGCCCCGACCGAGGCACTCGCAGCGCTGCAGGGACGAAACTTCATGGCGCAACCGTTCGTTGATTCGATCGTGACGCACGGTGAGTACTCGGTGTTCCACTTCGCCGGCGAGTACAGCCACGCGATCGTCAAGACGCCGAAGGCCGGCGATTTCCGCGTCCAGGAAGAACACGGCGGCAGCCTGGCCCGCATCGAACCGGACGAGCGGCTCCGCAACGCGGCGCAGCGGGCCGTCGACGCGGCGCCGGGCGAACTGCTCTACGCCCGCAGCGACTTCGTGGAGCACGGGGGCGAGCTGCAACTGATGGAGCTCGAGCTGATCGAACCGTCGCTTTACTTCAATCTCGATCCGGCGTCGCCGGAGCGCTTCGCGGCCGCCATCGATGGCTGGGTGGCGCGATGACCGACAGCTTCTGGATGCTGCGAGCCATCCAGCTCGCCAAGGCGACCCGCGAGGCGGGCGACCCGCCCTATGCCGCGATCGTGCTCGATGAGAACGGCCGCGAAATCGCGGCTGCGGGGAATACGGTGCGCAGCGATCGGCTGACCACGCGGCACGCGGAGATCAACGCCATCGAGGCCGCGCAGCGCGCGCTCGGCCGCCGCGACCTTTCGGGCTGCACCCTCGTCTCCAGCGCCGAGCCCTGCCCCATGTGCGCCGGCGCCATCCACTGGGCGGGCCTGTCGGCGCTGGTTTTCGGCGCCTCCATTCCGTCGATCAAGGCCATGACCGCCGGCGGCCACCGCCAGATTCCGATCCGGGCGGCGACGGTACTCGAGCAGACCGCCTGCGAGGTGCGCGGTCCCGTCGCCGAGGCCATGGCCCTCGATCTCTTCGTCTGACGTTCGGCGCCGACGCGGCGCGCTTTGCACGAACGATCGGGCACGGCAGAATCTCGGAGTGAATTCCCGGGGGATCCCAGCCATGGTCAGACTGCTTGCCTGCGTCACGCTCCTGCTCTGCATCGCCACCACCAGCCACGCCGAAGTCCTGGAGGCCGACGACACCACGATGGTCTTTCGCTTCGAGGTGACTGTCCCGGCCACCGCGGCCGACGCCTTCGATGCCTTCACCGATGACGTCGGCCAATGGTGGAACGCCGATCACACCTATTCGCTGGATTCCAGCCATCTCTCCATGGACGACAACTGCTTCTGCGAACGCTGGGATGGCGGCGTGGTGCGCCACCTGGAGATCGTCCAGTCTCGGCCGGGGGTGATGCTGAGATTGCTCGGCGGCCTCGGTCCGCTCCAGGGGATGCCGCTGTCCGGCGTCATGGACGTGCAGTTCTCGGCGACCAATGTCGGCACAGTCGTCGTGCTCACCTACACCGTCCACGGGCGTGGCTTCACCAATTTCGCGGAGCCCGTGAACGGCGTCATCGGTGACCAAATCGAACGCTTCCGGCGCCATGTCGCGGGCGAATGAGCTCGGTGCGCTCCTCCTCGGGCTGCTCCTGGCGGTGGGTACGGTGACCGCCGCTGATCGGCCTCGCGCCCGGGACATCGGATTGGCCCCGGGGCTGTTCGAGCCGGGGCAGCACAACGCCATCACCGATGTCGCGGGCGTCCGGGTCGGACACGCGACGGTTGTCGATGCGCCACGGATCCACACGGGCGTGACGGCCATACTGCCCCACGACGGCAACCTCTTCACCCGCCGCGTTCCAGCAGCGATCCACGTCGCCAACGGGTTCGGCAAGCTGCTGGGGATTACCCAGGTACGCGAGCTCGGGGAGCTCGAGACGCCGATCCTGCTGACCTGCACGCTGTGCGTCTGGCAGGCCGCCGACGCGCTCGTCGCCGAGCTGCTCCAGGACCCGGCCATGGCCGGCGTCCGGTCGATCAACCCGGTTGTCGGCGAGACCAACGACGGCTTCCTCAACGACATCCGTTCCCGGCCGATCGGGGCGAGCCATGTCCGCGAGGCCCTGGCCGCGGCAAGCGATGGGCCGGTGGCCGAGGGCAACGTCGGCGCCGGCACCGGGACGGTCGCCTTCGGCTTCAAGGGCGGCATCGGCACGAGCTCACGGGTCTTGCCACCGTCCCTCGGCGGGCACACCGTGGGCGTCCTCGTGCAGTCGAACTTCGGTGGCGTCCTGGCGATGGGCGGCATTCCGATCGGCCGGCGGCTCGATCAGTTCGCGTTCCGGGACGACCTCGGGGATTCCGCCGACGGCAGCATCATGATCGTGGTCGCGACCGACGCACCACTCGACGCGCGGCGCCTGGAGCGCCTGGCTAAGCGTTCCGTAGCGGGCTTGGCGCGAACCGGAGCGGCAATGACCAACGGCTCCGGCGACTACGTGATCGCCTTCTCGACGACCGGCGGGGAGTCTCCGGCGGTCGAGAACGCGAAGCTCTCGGGGCTGTTCCAGGCGGTCGCCGAGGCAACGGAAGAGGCGATCTACAATTCCCTGCTCCAGGCCGAGACCGTCACCGGTCACCGGGGCACGATCGAAGCGCTGCCGGTCGACCGCGTGCGGGAGCTGCTCCAGGCGCGTTAGTGCCTCCGCCTCGCGGCGCGCCTACTCACTCATCCCGGGCGCATAGCGTCGAACCGCCCGCGCCTCGACGTCTTCCCGGTAGAAGGGCACGTCCTTGAAGCGCACCTCTGCGTAACGCTCGGCCTGGTCGTCGAAGTGCGGCGAGGCCGGATCGTTGCTCTGGCCGCCGGCCAGCAGGGACTTGGCCTGGAGGCGATCCCCGAACTCGACCACGGCCACGAAGCTGTTACCCGAGCGGCCGTAGATCCGCTTAGTATCCTCGCCGCGCACGGCGCGGAACGACGCGAGTGCGCCCCAGAGGTTGGCCGCCATCGGCACGGGGAGGCTCGGTTCCGCGTCGTCGAATTCGAGGTCGATGGCGCCGGACAGGCGCTGGAAGCGATTCACCTCGCCCCAGGGGGTGTGCCAGGAGCCGAAGTCGGCCTCCAGCATGGTCAGCGTTTCGGCGAAGATCCGCAGCCGCTCGCCCGGATCGGAGCCGCGGCCGAAGTGCTCGATGAGCGCCATGCCTCGCAGGCCCTCCGGCCGATCACCTTCGTCCCGATAGCGCATGCCGTAGAAGTGGGCGAGCGTCATCGCCACGGAATCGAGGGCGACCCGGCGATCCCAGAAGCGCAGGATGGCGATCGGATCGGCCAGGGCCGGATGGTCGTCAGCATGGGCGTCCCAGGCCTCGATCAGCCCGCCCAGCAGCGCATCGAAGCCGACAAGCGTCGGGTCATAGGCCAGGTCGATGAGACCGTCGAGGGTGAGGTCCTCGGCGTCCTGCAGGAGCTGCACGGCCCGGACGCCCCGGAAGTTCTCGAGGTCGGGCGCCATGTAGGTCGGATACGCCTCGCGCCTCGGACTCAACAGACCCGCCGCGGTGAACGGCGTCGAGTTGCAGTTCTGCAGCCAGCCCGTGTCGGGGTTCAGGATCCACACCGTCTCGTCGACCGTGTGCAGCCCCTGCCAGTCGGTGGCCGGATCGCTGCCGTCGACGGGTTTCGACCAATCGAAGCGGGCGTCCCGGCGCGGCATGAAGTTGCCGTGGTAGTAGGCGATGTTCCCCTCGGCGTCGGCGTAGACGGTGTTGTTCGAGGAGTTGGTGCGGATGTCCATCATGGCTCGGAAGCCCGCGTGCCCCGACTGCTTGGTGCGGACGAACGACTGCTCCAGCGCCCGCGCGGGATCCCAGTTGATCTTCGTCGCGACCCAACGATTGTCGATGCGGTGGGTCACGGGTCCATGGTGGGTGCGATACAGGGTGAACGTGCGCTCGATGATGTCGTCGCCACGGCGGACCCGGATGGTCTCATCCCACGACTCGAAGTCGCGCAGCTCCTCGCCGTGGCGGTACTTCGGTCCGCTATCCGTCTCGACGACCTCGACCGCGAACTCGTCCATGAAGTCGGCCCGCGTCGACGTGTGCATCCAGCCGGTGCGCTCATTGAAGCCCTGGTAGATGAAGAACTGGCCCCAGGTCACCGCGCCGTAGGCGTTCAGACCCTCACCGCTCACCACGTGCATCTCGCCGCGGAAGTAGAAGCTGGTGTGCGGATTGATCAGCAGCATCGCGTCGCCCGAGCGGGTCCGCGAACCGTCGATGGCGAAGCCGTTGGAGCCCAGGGGATCCTCATAGCCCGCGTGGCGATCGCGCGCAGTCGCGAGGACCGCGGGATCGACGGGACGCTGCTCGCCGTAGAAGGCCTCGACGCCGGCCACGGGGATCCGCTCGATGTCCCCGCCGATCGATCCCTCGAAGAAATACATGGGCATCCAGGGCTCGAAGCGGCTGAGCGCACGCAGCTCGACCTCCGGATGCGTTTCCAGATACCAATTGAGCCCATCCGCCCAGGCCTGGCACAGCGCCTTGAGCCAGCCCGGCGCCGCGGCGTACGCAGCTCGCGCTTCTGCTTCGGTCATGAAGAGCCGCGCGCGCAGGTCGCTGTACAACGCATTATCGCCTTCGATCTCGGCGAGGCGTCCGAGCGCCCAGAGGTAGTTGCGTTCGATTCGCGGGAAATCGTCCTCCGCCTGGGCGAAGAGCATGCCGAAGACCGTGTCGGCGTCGGTCTCGCCGTAGACATGGGGCACCCCGAAGTCGTCGCGGATGATCTCGACGCGAGCGGCGCGCTCGGCCAGGCGGTCGGACTCGTCGAGCGCGGCGGGTCGCTGCGCACAGGCCGACAGCAGAGCGACGAGCAGAACGGAAAAGAGCCAATGCTTCATACGAGGACCTCACTGACCGAAAGCGCAGGGTATCGTTCGCAGGAGCCGGAGGGTAGCCGGACCGCCTCGCCCCAGACGCTATACTCTCCGCCCCCGGAAATCAGGATCCCGTGATGCGAATCGGAACGCCGCTCCAGACCGGTGCGACCCGGATGCTCCTGCTCGGCGCCGGCGAGCTGGGCAAGGAGGTCGTGATCGAAGCCCAACGGCTGGGCGTCGAGGTGATCGCCGTCGACCGCTACCCGGCGGCGCCGGCAATGCAGGTCGCGCATCGCTCGCACGTGATCGACATGCTCGATCCGGCCGCGCTGCGCGCAGTGATCGAGGCGGAGCGGCCACACTTCATCGTTCCCGAGATCGAAGCGATCCATACGCCGACGCTGCTCGAACTCGAGGCCGAGGGCCGGACGGTCATTCCGACCGCTCGGGCGACCCGGCTGACGATGGACCGGGAAGGCATCCGCCGCCTCGCGGCCGAGGAGCTCGCCCTGCCGACGTCGCCCTACCGCTTCGTCGACACCGAGGCGGAGTATCGCGACGCCATCGAAGCGCTCGGCTTCCCCTGCGTCATCAAGCCGGTCATGAGTTCATCGGGCAAGGGCCAGAGCACCGTTCGCGATGCTCGCGGCGAGGATGCCGCCTGGGCCTACGCGCAGAGCGGTGGACGCGCGGGCGCGGGCCGCTGCATCGTCGAGGGCTTCGTGAACTTCGACTACGAGATCACCCTGCTGACGGTCCGCCACGCCGGCGGCACGAGCTTCTGCGAACCGATCGGCCACCGCCAGGAAGACGGCGACTACCGCGAGTCCTGGCAGCCGCAGCCGATGTCCGCCGCGGCCCGCGAGCAGGCCGAGCACATCGCCCGCACGATCACCGGGTCGCTCGGCGGCCGCGGCCTCTTCGGGGTGGAGCTGTTCGTCAGCGGGGACGAGGTCATCTTCTCCGAGGTATCCCCCCGCCCACACGATACGGGGCTGGTGACGTTGGTCTCGCAGGATCTGCCGCAGTTTGCGCTGCACGTGCGCGCCATCCTCGGGCTGCCGATTCCGACGATTGCCCAGCGCGGGCCGTCGGCCTCGGCCGTCGTGCTCATCGAGGGTGACGGCGCGGCACCGGCCTTCGCCGGACTGAATGGCGCCCTGGCCGAGCCAAACACGGAGCTGCGGCTCTTCGGCAAGCCGGAGGTAAAGGGTCGTCGACGCATGGGCGTCTGCCTGGCGAAGGGCGAGTCCGTGGATGCGGCCAGGGAAGCCGCCCGCCGCAGCGCGACGTCCGTGCGCTGCGTCACCGCCGCTGGCGATCCGTGGCCTGGCGAGGGCTGACGTCCATGGAGTGCTGGATCTACCGGGGCAAGAAGCAACCCGATGCCTATCTTTTCATCCCCCGCGAAGGCGACTTCGAGGCCGTGCCCCAGGCGCTGCTGGACCGCATGGGCGAGCTCGAGCTGGCGATGAACATCGAGCTCACGCCCGGCCGGAAACTGGCGCGGTCGAACCCGGAGATCGTCCGCGAGGCGCTGAGTACCCAGGGCTTCTTCCTGCAGCCGCCACCGCCGAAGACGCCGCTGCTGCGCAACGACCGCCTGTGACCGCCCTGGCGTGGATCGCCATCGTGGTCGGCTCGTTCGTCGCGGTCACATTCATCCCCGATTGGCCCTGGCGCCACCTCGGCGATCCGAGCCACTGGGGTGTCATCGGCTACGTTGCCTTCCTGCCCCTGCTGGTGGTCTCCCGCAACAGGACCCGTCGTGAGCAATCGCTGCTGGTGAGCTTTCTCGCAGCGATGCCGCTCATCTACATCGCCAACGCCCTGGTCTTCGATGCGTCGCCGACGTGGCTGCTGATTCAGGGGGCCGGCCTCCTGCTGTTCGCGGCGATCGCGCTGCTCGGCTGGCGCGTCGCGTATGGCTTCATTGTCGTCGGCCTCGTCGGCCACGGAATCTGGGACCTCGTGCACCACGGGCGGACAAGCTTCGTCCCGGACTGGTACACCCTGGCCTGCGGCGCCGTCGACTTCGGCCTGGCCGCCTTCGTCGCTCTTCGCCTGCATACCTGGAAGGCGCGGGCAGCAGCGCGCGATTGACTTGACCCGACAGCCTGCGGCATGAAGGGCCTTAGGAAGGAGGGCTCCCCATGAAACAAACGCTCATTCTGCTGCTCGCACTGCTGGTGTTACCCCTGACGTCGCCCGCGGCGCCCGTGCCCGAGGAAGACCGGATCGACATCGACTTCCGCCGCACGACGCTGGTCGTCCGCGACATCGATGCGTCGCTGGCCTTCTACCGAGACGCGCTGGGCATGACGGTCATCTACGACAACCTCATCCGCACCCCGCGGGAGGCGGCCAACGATGAGGAAGCCGACCGGTCCCTCCGGCTCGTCTTTCTGCGCGCCAACGACGACTTCGTCGGCGTGCTGGGTTTGCTCGAGTACCGCAAGCCGCGCAAGCCCCCGGCCAACCAGGGCCTGGAGCCCTTCACGCCGGGCAGCTCGGTCCTGCTCTTCAACACCGGCGACCTCGACTCGCGCTTCGCGAAGGCGCGCATGACGAAGGGCGTGAAGGTGCTGAGCGAGCCCTCGAAGACCAGCTACCCGAACTACGACGGGTCGGGAACGATCGACGTCATGGTCAGCGTCCTCGTGGATCCCGATGGCTTCGTCGTCGAGCTCAACCAGCTGCTGACGGGCCTCGGTCGCTGAGCCGCTTGCCCAGGCTTGCGCTGGCGGCAGCGATCGTTCTGCTCGTCGCGGGCTGCATCCGCTACCCGGAAACGATCCGTCCGGTCGGCGGCTTCGAGCTCGATCGCTATCTCGGGACCTGGTATGAGATCGCCCGCCTCGATCACGGCTTCGAGCGGAATCTCGAGCAGGTCACAGCGACCTACGAGCTGCGCGAGGACGGCAAGGTCCGGGTGGTCAACCGCGGCTTCGACGTCCGCGATGGCAAATGGAAGGAAGCTGTCGGCAAGGCGCGCTTCGTCGGCAGTTCCGACGAAGCCCACCTGAAGGTCGCGTTCTTCGGTCCGTTCTACGCGTCCTACGTGGTTTTCGAACTCGATGCGGACTACCGGTACGCGTTCGTCTCGGGACTGAACAGAAACTATCTCTGGCTGCTGGCACGCTCGCCCGACCTGGCGCCGGCGGTCTACGAACGCTTCGTCACGCAGGCCGCAGCGGCAGGCTACGACGTCGAGGAGCTCATTCGGGTGACTCACTGACCGAGGCGTTGGCGGGCGCAGCGGCGCGAAGCCGGCGCCATCGAAGGCCAGCTCGCCCTCCCGCACCACCCGAACGTCCCCGAGAAACGGAATCGTGGTCTTGATCCTGGCGTCGAGCCGGTAGCTGAAGGGCTCGCCCGTGTTGTTCATCGCCTTCATGAGCACCCGGGTCGCGCGGAGCAGGCTGACGCCGACCGTGACCTCGAATTCCGCGTCCGCGAAACCGTCGACCGTGAAATCGCTGTTCGTCGCCCCGCTGGCGAAGGTCTCCCCGAGCACGTCGACCTTGTAGCGCACGCCGGTCACGGGCAGGGCCACGTCGTTGGGGTTCAGGAGGCGGAAGCGCAGCTTGAAGCGCTGTTCGAGATTGCCGGACTCAGCGGGCTGCATGTCGATCAGCGTCAGCTCGGGCTCCTCGTAGGAACCAAGCGTCGCGCAGCTGACGAGCAGCGGTAGGAGGAGCAGCAGAAGCGTTCGGCGGTTCATGGCCCGATCATAGGGGAGCGCCGAGGGCGTGTCTCACCGGGGCGTCGTAGCGTTACCCGGACTGGGTCCCCGAACATCCGAGACATCGACCTCCGGCATAAGCCGGGCGAGCCGAAACTCTCCGCTCATGCCAGCGCGTCGATTTCCGCCAGCATGGCGGTGATGTCGACCTCGTCCGGCATGCGCCAGTCACCGCGCGGCGACAGGCTCACGGTGCCGACCTTGGGCCCCGGCGGAAGCGTGGTCCGCTTGAATTGCTGCCGATGGAAGCGCGCGCAGAACATCCGCAGCCAGCGGGTGATCTCGTCCCGGTCGTAGAAGCCGGCGAAGCTGCGACACGCCAATGCGTGGATCTTGGTCATCGACCAGCCGTGCCGCGCGTAGTGGTAGAGGAAGAAATCGTGCAGCTCGTAGGGCCCGATGACGGATTCGGTCTGCTGGGCGATGCGCCCCTCTTCCCGAGGCAACAGCTCGGGGCTGACCGGGATGGCCAGCACGCCGCGCAGCACATCGGCGAGAGCATCGGAAGCCAGGTGGTCCGCATACCAGCCGACGAGGTAACGGATGAGCGTCTTGGGCACCCCGCCGTTGACGTTGTAGTTGGCCATCTGGTCCGCGTTGAAGGTGCACCAGCCGAGGGCGAGTTCGGAGAGATCTCCGGTCCCGACGACGATGCCGTGATGCTTGTTCGCGAGGTTGAAGAGGAGCTGAGTGCGCTCCCGGGCCTGCGCGTTCTCGAAGGTCACGTCGCGGGTGTTGTCATGGCCGAGATCCGCGAGGTGCTGCTCGACGGCTGGCGTGATCGGAATCTCGCGCAGGGGCACGTCGCTCGCGTCGGCCAGGCCGCCCGCCAGTGCCCGCGTCTCATCACTCGTGCCGGGGCCCGGCATGGTGATGGCCAGCAAGTGGTCCTTGTCGACACCGACGCGCTCGAGTGCGTGAAGGCAGACGACGAACGCCCAGGTGCTGTCGAGGCCACCGGAAAGGCCGATGACGAGCCTGGGCTCCCCGATGGCGCGCATGCGGCGCGCGAGCCCCGTCGCCTGGATCGCGAGAATCTCCCGCGCCCTCGCGTCGAGCCGGTGGGCATCGTCGGGCACGAAGGGGTGACGCACGTAGGTCCGGTCGAGTTCCTCGAGCGGCGTGGGGGACGAGACCCGCACGGTCCTGTACCCGTTAGGGCGCTCCGCGTCGCCAAAGGTCTGGTTGTAGCGCCGATCGCGGCGCAGCGTCGACACGTCGAACTCGGCCAGCAGCTCGGTGCCATCGAGGACGAAGCGCTCGCTCTCGCCGAGGAAGGCCCCGTTCTCGCAGGCCAGCAGGTGGCCGCCGTAGACGACGTCCTTGCTGGACTCGGTCGGGCCGGCAGACGCATAGAGGTAGCCGGCGATACGCGTCGCGCTCGCCATCCGGACCAGATCGCGGCGGTAATCCGCCTTGCCGATGAGCTCGTTGCTCGCCGACGGATTGAGGATCAGCTCGGCCCCGGCCACGGCGTGGCGGTTGCCCACGGGATCGGGCGCCCAGAGGTCCTCGCAGATCTCGATGGCAAAGCGGCAATCGCGGTTCTCGAACAGCAGCCGGTCGGAGAGCGGAAAGTCACCGAGCACCGGATCGTGGATCTCAAGGTCAACCCCGTCGCCCGAGGCAAACCACCGCTGGTCGTAGAACTCACCGTAGTTCGGCAGCGCGCGCTTCGGGACCGCGCCCAGCACACGCCCGTCGCCGAGGACGAAGGCCACGTTGAAAAGCCGCCCATCGGGCACGGCGAAAGGGGCGCCGACGACGGCAGTCACGGCGCCGCGGCAGCCGGAGGCGACCTTGCTCAGCGCCTCCCGCGCCTCCCGATGCAGCGCTTGCCCGAGGAACAGGTCTTCGCAGCTGAAGCCGGTCAGCGACAGCTCCGGGAACAGGCAGAGCGACGCGCCCTCCGCATGGGCCCGCTTCAAGCAGCCGAGCATCCGCCGCGCGTTCTCCGCCGGATTCCCCAGCGCCAGGGGAGGTGCAAAGGCCCGCGTTCGCACGAAGCCGAGGTTCGAGTAGTCCATGGATGGGTATCTTAGCCTCGTCTTGTCGCGGCGCCTCGCTTTTGGTTTGGTTTGATGCGCCCCTCCCGGGGCGGGCTGCTTGTTTGATGCGGGGTTTCGCCCCCGCGCGGCGAGTCAGGGGGCGCTCAGACGCGCTCGCCCCCTGACAGTCCGGCCATCGGCACATAGGCCGATGGCGTTCGCCCGGGCGGCGCATGCGCCGCTTCTTCCGGGCTCACCCCCAGCGCTGGTCTCGTCGCCTGGTGTCTGCGCGCTCCGGCTGGGCGGCGGGCGCGCGCGAAACTCGCGACCGGGTCGGTCGCTCAAACAGTCGCGCGCTCGGTTCCCGCCGCCGAGCCTCCGTGCTCGACGCGACGAAGACGAGTCGGTTGACGGAGTCGGGATTCATGGCGGCACGTCTCCGGCGACCCCGATGAAGTGCTTAAGGGAGTTCTCGTTCGCAATCGCCGATGAGATGAACTCCCGCTTTCCTGGCGTTAGGGCTGGAGGAGCTCAGCAGCTCGGTTCTGATCCAGCGTGACCGACTATCCGTTGGCCGACCCCGAGCAGTGGCGGCTGCTTCGGGAAAAGCCCCCGGCTGTTTGAGCGCCCGGACTCCGGGCGCGAGTACCGGGGGCGCCGAAGCAGACGACACCGCGCAGGGACAAGGCGGTCACGGAAAGCGCTGGGGTTGTCAGGGGGCGAGCGCGCTTGTGCGCCCCCTGACTCGCCGCACGGGGGCGAAACCCCGCAATCAACAATCACCGCCCCGGCAGGGGCACATAAAACCAAACCAAAGCGAGGCGACGCGACAAGACGCGTAAAAAACGAAGAAGAATGACGATTGTCACTTCGTGCAAGTGACGGGGGACTCCTGCGTGCGCCGGGACAGGTCGAGTATCATGGCGTCTCCTCGTCAAGGAACGCCCGTGAACGACCAGTCCGAGCTCATTTCCCAGCTTCGCATCGACCGCAGTGAGCCGGAGTCCCGATCGATCCTCGCGATCCTCGGCTGGGTGCTGCTGGTGGCAGCGGTGCTCGCCGGTGCGGGTTTCGGCGGGCGCTACTGGTGGCAGGAGCAGCAGCGGCTCGACGTGTCGGTCTTGCGGGTCAGCACGGTCGAGATTGCGGCCGAGCAAAGCCGGCAGAGCGTGCTCGATGCTTCCGGCTATGTCGTCGCCCGACGGCAGGCCACGGTGTCGGCCGAGGTCACGGGCAAGGTCACGGAAGTGCTCGTCGAGGAAGGCATGCAGGTCACCGAGGGGCAGGTGCTGGCGCGCCTCGACGCGCAGACCGAGGCCGCACAGCTCGAACTGGCTGAGGCGCAGCTTCTGGCGGGGCGGTCCGCGCTCCAGGAAATCGAGGTCCAGCTCGCCGACGCCGAGCGCACCCTGCGGCGGGAGCGCGAGGTGCGCGAGCGGGGCCTGAATAGCGAGGCCACGCTGGACCAGGCGCTCGCAAGCTTCGAGGCGCTGGAGGCGCGGCTCATTGCCCGGCGGAGTGATGTAGCTGTTGCCGAAAGCAGCGTGGCGCTGCGGCGCCAGCTCCTCGACGAGCTGACCATCCGCGCGCCTTTCGATGGTGTCGTCATCGCCAAGGCAGCCCAGCCCGGCGAGATGGTCTCCCCGATCTCGGCCGGCGGCGGCTTCACGCGCACCGGCATCTGCACCATCGTCGACATGGGCTCACTCGAGATCGAGGTGGACGTGAACGAGGCCTACATCCAGCGCGTCAGCGCCGGCCAGGAAGCCCTTGCCCGCCTGGATTCCTATCCCGACTGGAACATTCCCGCCGAGGTGATCGCGGTCGTCCCGACGGCCGATCGCCAGAAGGCGACGGTCCGTGTGCGCGTCGGCTTTCTCCAGACCGACGAACGGATCCTGCCGGACATGGGCGTCACGGTGCGCTTCCTCGACGAGGAGGTGGAGACGCCGGCAGCCGCCGCGGTGGTTCAGGCCATCGAGGTCCCCGCCGCCGCGGTGCGCCGTGAGGGCGGACAGAGCGTCGTCTTCGTGGCGGTCGACGAAGTCGCCGATCGACGCCTGATTCAGGTCGGCGAGCAGCGCCGCGACCGCATCATCATTACCGCCGGGCTGCGCGAGGGCGAGGAGATCGTCGCCGATCTGCGCGGGCTGGCCATCGAGGACGGACAGGTCCTCCGTATTTCCGGGAGCTGAGACATGAGCGCGATCATCGACGTGCGCCAGGTCGTGAAGACCTATCGCAAGGGAAAGGAGAAGGTGGAGGTGCTCCACGGCCTCGACCTCACCATCGAGCGTGGCGAGTTCGTGGCGCTCATGGGGCCCTCGGGCTCCGGCAAGACGACGCTGCTGAATCTCATGGGCGGGCTGGACCAGCCGACGGCGGGCCAGGTCGAGATCAGCGGCGAGCGCATCGACCAGCTCTCGCCGGCGCGGCTCGCGAAGTGGCGCTCGCAGCACGTCGGCTTCATCTTCCAGTTCTACAACCTGATGCCGGTGCTCACGGCGCAGCGCAACGTCGAGCTACCGCTGCTCCTGCACAAGATGGGCGGGAAGGAACGCCGGCAGCGGGCGGAGACCGCGCTGAAGATCGTCGGTCTCGAGGACCGCGCGAAGCACTACCCCCGCGAACTCTCGGGTGGCCAGGAGCAGCGCGTGGCAATTGCCCGGGCGATCGTCAGCGATCCCGAGCTGCTGCTCGCCGACGAGCCGACCGGTGACCTCGACCGCAACACCGCGGACGAGATTCTCAACCTCATGCAGACGCTCAACCGGGAGCACGGCAAGACGATCCTGATGGTGACCCACGACCCGCAGGCTGCCAGCTTTGCTTCCCGCACCGTGCACCTCGACAAGGGTCGGCTCGCGACCGCGGAGGCTGCCTGATGAGCCCCCTCACGCTGGTCTGGGCCAATCTCAAGCGCAAGAAGCTGCGGACGGTCTTCACGCTCGGCTCCGTCGCCGTCGCCTTTCTGCTCTTCGCCTTCCTGGGTGCACTTGGCCGCGCCTTTTCCGTCGGGCTCGAGATCGCCGGCGCGGATCGTCTGATTACCATGCACAAGGTGAGCTTCATCGAGCCGCTGCCGCTGGCCTACGTGAACCGCGTCCGCAACCTCGAGGGGGTCGCCGAGGTCTCGCACCAGAGCTGGTTTGGCGCGTACTACCAGGATCCCAAACAGCAGTTCGGCCTGTTTCCGGTCGAGTTCGATGCCCAGTCCGAGGTCTACCCGGAATACAAGGTCTCCCCGGAGCAGTGGGAGAGCCTGCTGAACACGCAGGCGGGCCTGATGCTCGGCCGCGCCATGGCCAACCAGCTCCAGGTCGAGGTCGGCGATCGCATTCCCCTGAGCTCGACGATCTGGTCGCAGCAGGACGGCAACCAGACCTGGGACTTCGAGGTGGCTGCCATCTATGAAGGCAAGGCCGACGGCAGCGACGAGATGCAGGGCTTCATGCACTACGACTACTTCAACGAGTCGCGCAGCTTCGGCCGCGACGCGGTGGGCTGGTTGGTCACGAAGATCGAGGATCCCGAGCGCGCTCCCGAGATCAGCGCAGCGATCGACGCCATGTTCGCGAACTCGCCAACGGAAACGAAAACGAGCGATGAGGAAGGCTGGGCAGCGGGCTTCGCCGCCCAGATCGGAAATATCAGTCTGATCGTCCGCGCGGTACTGGGCTGTGTGTTCTTCACCCTCCTGCTTGTTGCCGGCAACACCATGGCCCAGGCCGTGCGGGAGCGCACCGGTGAACTGGCCGTGCTCAAGACCATCGGCTTCGGCGATGGA
This sequence comes from Pseudomonadota bacterium, assembly GCA_039188505.1. Taxonomy (GTDB): domain Bacteria; phylum Pseudomonadota; class Gammaproteobacteria; order Xanthomonadales; family SZUA-38; genus JBCCZC01. Next base: position 24,541 of record JBCCZC010000019.1, read on the forward strand.
CGGATCCTGCGGATGGTGCTCGCCGAGAGCCTGACGATCGCGCTGCTCGGCGGCGTCATCGGCCTGCTCCTTGGCTTCGGCTTCGTGGCGGCAGTCCGGCCCGGTGTCGCGCAGTTCCTTCCGGGTCTCGCGGTGCCGCCGAATGCGCTTGTCATCGGCATCGTCCTGGCCGTCCTGCTCGGTCTCGTCACCGGCCTGCTGCCCGGCATCCGGGCCATGCGTCTCAAGGTCGTCGACGCGCTCGCGCGAATTTAGCCCACAAATCCCACCGGTTTCGGCCAGGTTCTGCAGAATTGGCCGTGACCTCAACGAATCGAGGTGATCTATGGATCCCCAACAAGAATTCAGCGGCCGGCCTGCCGGTTTCTCGCCCACTCTGGCGGCAATGCTCGGCCGATCCCCCTCGACTCATAGCCACTGCTATGAGCTCTCAGGCGATCGACCAAGCCTTGCTCGCCAGAGCGACCGAGAATTCCGGCAACCGGTGAGATCTGCGGGCTAGGAGTCAGGGACATGGGAGAAGTCTTCGCAGTCACCATCCAGAACCTCCGCAGCCTGCCGCAGCGGGCGTCGGCTTCGATCGTGGCGATCATCGGCGTTGCGGGCGTGGTTGCCGTACTGGTCGCTGTGCTGTCAATGGCGCGCGGCATCGAGCAGACCTTCAACGCCGGTTCGAACGATGCGAACGTCGTCGTGACCCGCTCGGGCTCGAGCTCCGAGCTCGATTCAGGCTTCTCGGTCGAGCAGGCCCGGATCATCGGCGAGGCGCCGGGGCTCGCGCGCGAGAGCGAGCAGGGCCTGTCGTCACCGGAGGGTTACGCCATGGTCGATCTGACCAAGCGCTCGACCGGGACGACGGCCAACGTGCCGATGCGCGGCATCACGCCGGCAGCCGCAAAGGTGCGGCCGAATTTCCAGATCGTCGAGGGCCGCATGTTCGAACCCGGCCGGCTCGAGGCCATTGCGGGCATCGGGGCCGCGGGGCAGTTCGAAGGACTCGTGGTGGGACAGCCGCTCGAACTCGGCCAGCAGCGCTGGGACATCGTGGGCCTCTTCCAGGCCAGCGGACAATCGGTCGAGTCGGAAGTCTGGGTCGACGTGCCGGTCTTCCAGAGCGTGTTCAACCGCACGGGCTACTCCGTCATCTACGCCACGCTCGAGAACCCAGACGCGCTGGAACTGTTCGAAACCGCCCTGACTGCGGATCCCCGGCTGTCGATCAATATCCAGCGCGAAGCAGACTATTTCGAAGCCCAGTCGCAGGTGATGACGGGGCTGATCGATGCCGTCGGCGTGGGTATTGCCTTTCTCATGTCCCTGGGCGCAATCTTCGGCGCGCTGAACACGATGTACACCGCGGTGGCGGACCGGTCGCGCGAGATCGCGACCTTGCGGGCGCTCGGCTTCGGCCGGCTCGCGATCATCGTCTCGGTCCTCGTGGAAGCCGTGCTCCTCGCCTTTACCGGCGGGCTGATCGGCGGATTGATCGCCTGGGCGCTCTTCAACGGCTTCGCGGTGTCGACGCTGAACTTCTCCTCCTTCACGCAGCTGGTCTTCGCGTTTGCGGTCACGCCCGAGCTTCTGGTGCAGGGCATCGTGCTGGCCGTGATCATCGGCGTGGTCGGCGGCCTGACCCCGGCCATCCGCGCGGCCCGCATGCCGATCACGACGGCCCTGCGAGAGGTCTGACGATCGGGGCTTGCGGACCCCGCTTCGATGGGTGATCGTTCCGGTCCGATGCAAACCGGAGCCGCGCTGTGAGCTGGACGCTTGGAATCTTCATCTTCGACGACGTGGAAGTCCTCGACTTCTGTGGCCCCTTCGAG
>JBCCZC010000020.1:0-26102 GCA_039188505.1 Pseudomonadota bacterium
GCCGCCGCCAGCGCGACGAGAGCGGGTGCGCTGAGCAGCTCCGAGCCGGGTCGAAGGATGATGAGTGTGCCGACGAAACCCACGAACGTGGCGCTCCAGCGGCGCGGGCCGACCGGTTCTCCAAGAAACAGCGCGGCGCCGATGGTGACGAACAGCGGCGCCGTGAAGCTGAGCGCCACCGCCGAGGCGAGCGGCAGCACGCTGAGGGTCCAGAAGAAGCCCAGCATCGTGCCGGTGCCGATGACCGCGCGCAGGAAGTAGAGGCCCCGGCGCTCCGTGCGCAGACTGGCCATGCCGGACTTGTGCAGCCAGGGCAGGACGATCAGCAGGCCGAAGAGATTGCGAAAGAAAGCGAGCTGGAAGGGGTGGAGCTCCTCCGAGCCCAGCCGGATCAGCGCGCTCATGCACGCGAAGACGCAGGCGGCAGCAGTGACGAGCAGGCTGCCGCGGACGAAGGCCGGATCGAACGTCACCCGGCGGGCTCGACGGGATCGAGAAGATCGGGGCGGTTGTTGCGCGGTGATCCCACGTCGCGGCTGACCGGGTAGGCCCGCAGCAGGTCGTTCGGGGCCGGCTTCAGGTCGTCCTGAAGCTCATCCGCCGGAGCGGTCAACCATGCTTCGAAGCGATCCGGCCCGACGACGACGGGCATGCGATCGTGGACGAAGGCTACCGTGTCGTTGGGCGTCGTGGTAAGGATGCTGTAGGAAATAACCACCTCTCCCTCGGGATTCTCCCAGCGATCCCAGAGGCCGCCGAAGGCCAGCAGGTCGCCCTGCTGCGGCCGGATCGCATAGGGCTGCTTGCCGCCCGCGACCTTTTTCCACTCGTAGAAGCCGCTTGCGGGCACGAGGCAGCGGCGTTTCTGCCAGCTCTGGCGAAAGGCCGGCTTACTGGCGACTGTCTCCGACCGCGCGTTGATCATCCGGTTGCCGATCTTCGCGTCCTTGGCCCAGAACGGAATGAGGCCCCAGCGTGCCGGGCCGAGGCGCCGCTCGCCCTCGGCCGCTAGGACGATTGGCTGCAGCTGCGTCGGCGCGACGTTGTAGCTCACCTCGAGCTTCGGTACGCGGATGAGATCGAAGGCGTCGCCGATCGTCTCGGGGAGGGTGTCGATGAAATAACGGCCACACAAGGTGGTGTCCCTCGCTCGCTGCTTTCGTGGACTGTTGATCTTAAAGGATCGAAAGACGCTCGCGAGAGGACTATTGGTTTTCAGAAGCGTAGAAGCAGGGAGTCGCCTCCTCGCTGCTTTCGCGGATTGCCTATTTTAACGGATCGAAAAACGCTCGAAAGGCGACCGTCTGTTGTCAGAAGCGTAGGAACGGAGCGTCTTCGTTCGGTTTCGGTTGACCTTCCTCGGATCTGATGTGCCCATCCCGGAGATCCGCTCGCGTCAGATGCCGCCGACCTGTAAAGGAGTCGCCTCCTCGCTGCTTCGCGGGCTGTCTATTTTGACGGATCGAAAAACGCTCGAAAGGCGACCGTTTGTTGTCAGAAGCGCAGGAACGGAGCGTCTTCGTTCGGTTTCGGTTCGCCTTCCGCGGATTCTATGCGCCGCTCCCGGCAGCCCGATGTGCCGTCACCAAGCCCACGTCAGATCGACGAACAGCCGCTCAACGTGGTCGTCGAGGTCGTCGCGGCGTTCGCGGAAGTAGGCCGCCTCGAGGGTCAGCCAGTCGGTGATGCCGTAGGCCGCCCAGAGTCGGAAGCCCCGCATGCGGGTCGGGAACCACCAGTCATCCTCGTTGAAGGCGGCCATGACCGCGTCGCGCTGGACGCGCTGGTAGGCGTAGCCGAACTCCCAGGCGCCGGCGTCACGGGCGTCACCGAAGCGGGCGCTGAAGCGGGCCGCCTCGTTCTCGTCCGATGGATCGAGGTTCTTGGTGACGTTGACGGCCAGCGCCAGCGGGCGGTTCATGACCGACAGGCGCTGCTCGATGATCAGATCGAGCAGCGTGTAGTCGAAGAGGAGCAGGCCGTCAGGGCCGCGGCTGTTCGTGCGCGCCCGGCCTTCACGGGTCAGTTCCTCCAGGTCGTCGAAGACCAGGTAGGAAAGGGACGCGGACGTCTCCGTCGGCGCGCCCTCGCGCCAGCGATAGCCGAACTGGGCGCCGGCGAGGCGAGAGTCGCTCTCGTCGATGTGCAGCGGCGCCAGGTAGCCGAGCGTCAGCGACAACCGGTCGAAGGTTCTCAGCTCCCGATCGAAGGCAAGCGACGCGCCGGCGGGGCGAAAATCCCGGTCCCAGACCATGGGCGTGAGCCTGAAGGGCAGGCGGGTCCGGCCTGCTTCGCCGAGCCAGTGATCGCCGAACGCCGAACGGAGGTAGAGCTCGCCGATCTCGAAGTCATCGGACGATTCATTGTCGAGATTACGGACGTTGTCTCGCTCGGAGTCCGTGCCCTGGGAGAGCTTGACGGCGGCCCCCAGCTCGACATTGCCGTCGTCGCTGAACCAGCGTGTGCCCAGAAACGCGTGCAGGCGCAGCCGATCGAAATCCCGGCCATCGGGCAGATTCTCGGTACGCTCGGCCCGTAACCGCCCCTCGGTCAGCAGCTCGAATTCGCCGGCGCAGAGGAGGATGGGCGCGGCGAGCAGGGCGCCGGCGAGAACCATGCAGCACAGTTTCATCCCCGGATCTCCGCCAGCGCCGCCTGGAGGGCTGCAGCGCTCTCCATGCGTTCGGCCGGATCGGGCTCGAGGCACTTGTCGACGATCGGGGCGAGCTGGCGCTCGGGCATGCTGGTCACCTCGCCGATCGGCGGGTAGGTGCGCCCGGTCTTCGTCTGGTAGATGGTCATCATGTCGCCACGGAACGGCTGCGTGCCGGTAAACAGCTCATACATGAGCACGCCGCAGGCGTAGAGGTCGGTGCGCGGATCGAGCGCGCGTCCTTCCATCTGTTCCGGGGCGGCATAGGCCGGGGTACCGACGAACACGCGGTCGCTTGCGCCCTCCATGCGCTGCATCTTGCCCGCGATTCCGAAGTCCATGAGCTTTGCGTTGCCGGAAGCATGGAGGATCACGTTCTCCGGCTTGATGTCCCGGTGGATGACCTCCTCATCGTGGGCCGCGACGAGAGCGCCTGCAAGCTGGCGGACGATCCGCAACCCGGCGGAGAAGGGCAGCTGGCTCCGCTGCTCCAGCAGATAGCGCAGGGTCATGCCCCGCACGTATTCCATGGAGATGAACGGCACGCCGTCCTGGTTGCCGAAGTCGAAGGTCCGCAGCACGTTGCCGTGGGTGACGCGACGGGCGAGCTTGATCTCCTCCTTGAGCTGATCCAGATAGCGCGTATCGGACGCGATCTGGGGCAGTAGCGTCTTCAGAGCTACAAAGTCCTCGAGCTCTCGGTCGAAGGCCTTGTACACCTTGCCCATGCCGCCCTGGCCGAGGATGGACACGATCTCGTAGCGGCCCGCGAAGAGGTCGCCGGTCTCGATCGTCGCGGCGACTGGGGCGGGCGCCTTCTGCGCGGTCCTGCCGGGCCGCGTGAGCGCGTCGGTCGAATCGCTCTCCGTGGGAGGCAACTCGAGCCCGCGACTGGCGATGGCTCCGAGTTTCGCCGCCATGTACTTTCTGGAGCTGAGCCGACCTTGCTCGATATGCAGGCCGTCGGGCGCCGCCGGGATCAGGCGCGCGAGGGCATCCTTGAGCACCGGCGAGGCCAGCAGCAGGCCCGGCCGGGATTCCTCGAGGAGCAGGTCCCCCTGGAGCACGGCGCGACCCACTACAAGCCGGTGTGCGCTGCCCCCCACCCGAATCGTGGCGCGCCCGATCGCGCCACCGACGAGCGCGGCCGCCGGCGGAACGGAAGACTCCGCCAGCGAACCGGCAAAGACGAGGGCTCGCAGCAGGCTGTTCTCGCCCGAGAAGCTAAGTACCGCCCGCTGGCCCTCGAAGTGCTCGAGCTGGCCGCGACAGCTGCGGGCCTGGGCCATCAGCTCCTGCGCGATCGTCTCGAAGGCGCCGACAAGGCTGTCGATGTCCCCGTCCTCGCCCGGCACCTGACGGAACTCGAGCGCCAGGAGATGCCGTTCCTCCTGGGACGCCACATCGTTTCGCGTCTGGTGCGCGGCGGCACGGGTCTCCTCGATCCCGGGATCGGGCAGGTAGCGGTAGAGGTCGCTCACGTACTGCTGGATGTCGGTCTTCTCGCGGAGATCGCTAAGAAGCGACGCCAGTGCCGTCGCCAGCGTGCTGATCTCCTCGATCACGTGGTCTTCCTCGAAGCGCTCCTCGTAGCTGCCACCGGCCGCCAGGTCGGCGGCCTCCGCAAGGCGTGTCAGCGGCGCGCTCATGCGGCGGGCGGCCCAGAGGGATACGACGATGGCGAGCAGCACGATGAGTGCGCCGCCAACGAGGAGAAAGGTCAGCAGCTGGCGATAGGGTGCCAGGACGCGATCGGTGGAGATCAGCGAGACGCCCGCGACGTCGAAGCCGGAAGCCGAATCGATCGGCGTCAGCGCGGCCGCCCATTCGCCGTCGCCCACGGTGACGGTCGTCCGCTCTTCTCCCACTGTCTGAACCGCCGCGAGGGCCGCGCCGGCCTGCTCGGCCGGGAGCGTCGACGCGATCGCCTGCCCGTCGGCCAGCAGCAGCAGCTCGGTGCCGCTGATCCGGGCGACCTCGGTGGCAAAATCGTCGTTGACCTCGAGGCCGGCGGCGAGGAAGCCGATCAGGGCGCCGTCCTTGGCCATCGGTACGAAGATGATCTGGTAGATACGTTCCCCTTCCTGCCAGTAACCGGCCACGGGCAGGAGCTCCTCGATGAGCGGCGCGACGAGCGGGTGGGTATCCATCCATTCATCGACCCCGACCGGGCGTTCGGAGTGGGCGAGCAGATCGCCATCCATGCCGAGGACCATGCCGAGGTCGAAGCCGATCCGCTCGCGCAGTTCGTCGAGCTGGTCGAGCAGCGAATTGACGTCGACGTCCGCCTCGCCGAAAAGGTCGGTGCCGGTCGACTGGCTCACGACGTTGGAGAACCCGGGGTCATCCGCCATGAGCTGCGTGACCAGCTCGAGCTCCCGGAAACGGGCGGCGAGCACGTCGGCTTCCGCGGTGCGGGCACGCGCGAGTGCGTCATCAACAAGCGTATCGGACAGCCGGTTGCCCTGAAGGAGGGTCATCGAGACCGACAGGACCACGGCCAGGACCGTCAGCAGTCCCGTGACGGCAAAGATCGCGAGCCCCAGGCGAAGCTCGCCGGATTTCCGGTCAGTAGCGCTCACGACGATTCCCCGTTCTGCGGTAGGACTTGCCAAACTTGTTCCGGTGGCTCGGAACCTGCCGCTGGTTGAGTTCCAGACCGATCTCGACCGGTTCCTCAAGGGGCAGGGTCATCGCCTGCGTGAAGACGTGGCGGGCACGCTCGTGCCACGCGTAGAGGGTTCCCGGGCCCGCCGGTAGGGCATCGAGCTCGAAGCGGCCGTCCTCACCGGTGGTCACGAAGAAGGGCGTATCCAGAACCAGCACGTGCGCCACCATCGACTGGTGCACGTTGCAATAGACGCGAACGAGGCCGAGCGTTTCGAACTGGTGCGACTCGCTGCGATCAGGGCCGAAGAGCCCGAGATCGAAGCTGTTATTCCGGGACAGCGAGAAGACGTTGTGCAGGATCGGGTCGCGATTCGGAAACTCGACGGTGGACCCGACGACCAGCGGCAGCACGCGTGGCGAGAAGCGCTTCCCCTCGGTCGCCATGATGAGGGGCTCGGCAGGGGGCTGGAGCTCGACGGGCGTCTTCGGCCGGTAGTACACCACGACCTCGCCGGCCTCGCCGACGGCGTCGCCGCGTTCGGTCAGCGCGACCGCGCCGGAGAGCGCGAACGTCGGTGCCGGCGCCGCGGGCGCCGCTGATTCGGTCGTCTCCTCGGCAACCTGCGCGGCGGGATCCGCCGGTTCCTCGGCGACCTGTGCCGCGGCCATTCCCTGGACCAGCAGGGCGAGCAGGAATCCAGCCTGCCCTGGTGCCGCCATTGGACCCCTCTTCACGAATCGCGCTCCCACCGCAGAAACCTGTCCAAGAGTACCTTATTTATCAGGAGTTTGCCTGATAATGCTGAGGGTGGCTCCGAAATCCCTGGGCCAGGCCCCAGCGGGCCTGCTCGATGATCGCCCCGACCGATGCGACCGCGCAAGCAGCAGCCGCCCGCAAGCTCCACGACATCTGCAAGGCTCAGGTGGTGCGCAGCAAGCCCGTCATGACGCCCTGGAGCGCGACGCGCTCGGGCCCGTACGCCTGGGTGGGGAACGCGGGATTGGCCGGGTGCAGGAGCACCCTTCCGGCGCGAAATTCGACCGCCTTGAGCGTCACCTCGTTGCCGTCGACCAGGGCCACGACGGTGTCGCCGCTGCGGGCGCTTCGGCGCGGGTCGACCACCACCAGGTCCCCGTGCAGGATGCCGTCGTCGATCATTGAGTCGCCGGTGACACGCAGTACGTAGCAATCCCCGTGCGGGCGCATGTTGGCGGGCACCTCGATCCGATCCTCGATGTCGACCGCTTCGATCGGCCGGCCGGCCGCGATATCACCCCGCAGCGGCAAACGGCCGTCGTCGAGCGCCGCCGCCGTGAGGCGGACCCCCGTGCGCCGACCTTCCAGGGGGTGGACGAAGCCACCGGCGACGAGCGCCTGAATCTGCTTGTGCAGGGATCCGCGCGACGCGAGGCCGAGCTCGGTGCAGAGCTGTTCCAGCGTTGCCGGGGCGGCACCGTCGCGGGCTCGCGTGAGGAGGAATGCGAGCAGTTCGTGCTGCCGGGGCGTCAGGTCGCTCAAGCGAGGAGAACCTCTGGAAAACTAAATCATCAGGGGGGAAGGATAGCAGCTATTTACTGTAAATTCAGTCGCCTGCTGGCGGTACGGTCGTCGGAAACGGTCTTGCATTCGGCGCGGAGGCAGGCATACTCGACGCAGAGAGAACGAAAAGAGAACGATTGATGACTGATCGCGTCAGGGCCTTTGCGGATCGGCTCGCACGCAAGTATGACGGCCGCGTGACCGGCACGCTGACCGTTCCCGCACGACCCGCGCGGCACGGTGCATTCCCCGAAAACCTGTCCCCCGGCCTGATTCAGGCGCTTCAGGCCCGGGGTATCGAGGAGCCCTACAGTCATCAGGTCGAGGCCTGGGAGCACGTGCGCGCGGAGCGTTCCGTGGTGCTGATGACGCCGACGGCGTCGGGCAAGTCGCTCTGCTACAACGTTCCGGTCATCGACGCGGTGATGCGCGAGCGGGCGAAGGCGCTCTACCTGTTCCCGACCAAGGCCCTGTCGCAGGACCAGGTGGCCGAGATCATCGACCTCGGCCGGGCCGGCGATCTGGGGGTGCGCGCGTTCACCTTCGATGGTGATACGCCGGGGGACGCTCGCGTCGCGGTCCGCACGCGCGGGGACATCGTCGTCACCAACCCCGACATGCTTCACCAGGGCATCCTCCCGCATCACACGAAGTGGGCGCAGTTCTTCGAAGCGCTGAAGTTCGTCGTCGTGGACGAGCTGCACACCTACCGCGGCGTGTTCGGCTCGCACGTGTCGAATGTGCTGCGGCGGCTCCGGCGGATCTGTCGCTTCTACGGCGTCGATCCAATCTTCATCGGCTGCTCCGCCACCCTCGCGAATCCGCAGGAACACGCACGGTCGCTGTTCCAGGTTCCGGTCTCGCTGGTCGCCGAGAGCGGCGCGCCCCAGGGCGAGAAGATGCTGATGCTCTGGAATCCGCCCGTTGTGAATCCGGACCTGGGGATCCGCGCCTCGGCGCGCTCCCAGTCCACGCGCATCGCTCGCCAGGCCGTGCGGGCCGGCCTCAAGACCATCGTCTTCGCCCAGAGTCGGCTGCTGGTAGAGGTCATCACCAAGTACCTGAAGGACGTGTTCGACAGCGATCCCCGGCGCAAGGCACGCGTCACAGCCTATCGCGGCGGCTACCTGCCGACCGAGCGCCGCCAGGCGGAGCAGGCCCTGCGGGCCGGCGCGATGGACTGTGTGATCTCCACGTCCGCCCTCGAACTCGGCGTCGACATCGGCGCCCTGGATGTCTGCATCCTCAACGGCTATCCCGGGTCGATTGCCGGCAGCTGGCAGCGGCTCGGTCGAGCTGGCCGGCGCCAGCGACCGACCCTGGGAGTGCTGGTCGCCACCAGCATGCCGCTGGATCAGTACGTCGTGCGCAATCCTGAATTTTTCCTCGGCGCCTCCCCGGAACACGCCCGCATCTCGCCCGATCAGCTGCTCATCCTGCTCGATCACATCCGCTGCGCCGCGTTCGAGCTCCCGTTTCGCGAGGACGAGCGCTACGGTGACCAGGACATCGGCGAATTCCTCGCATATCTGGCGGACAGCGGCGTCCTGCACCTCGATCACGATCAGTGGCACTGGATCGACGACAGCTATCCCGCCAATGCGGTGAATCTGCGGTCCGTTGCCGACGGCAACTTCGTGGTCGTCGACACGACCGACGGCAAGCAGGAGATCATCGCGGAGGTCGACTTCTCGAGCGCGGCGCTGACGCTGTACGAAGGGGCGATCTACATGGTCCAGTCGCGCCCGTGGCAGGTCGAGCGGCTCGACTGGACCGGACGCAAGGCCTATGTACGCCGCACGCACGTCGACTACTACACGGACTCCATCGACTACACGCGGCTGAAGGTGCTCGAGCGTTTCCAGCGGGAGCGGGTGCGCTGCGGCGACGCGGCCCACGGCGAGGTGCACATCGTCAGGCGCGTCACAGGTTACAAGAAGATCCGCTATTACACTCATGAAAATATTGGCTATGGCCCCATTGATCTGCCCGACCAGGAGATGCACACCACGGCGATCTGGTGGCAGCTCGACAGTCGGGAGATCGACGCCCGCTTCGCCAGCCGCTGGGAAGCGATGGATGGCCTGATCGGGGCCACCCACGCACTGCACACGGTGGCGATCATCCTCACTATGGCCGAGCCCCGAGACCTGGGCCGCAGCGTCTCGGACGGCGCCGCGCGCTGGGCCGTTCGACAGGACGGGCATGGCAGCAGCCTGGAGGCGGGGCCCGGTGAGCGCGCCGATCCGCAGGCGGTCGACGACTTCTCGCCCTGTGTCTTCCTGTACGACAACTATCCCGGCGGCGTCGGTCTGTCGGAGCCGCTGTACGCGGAACGGCAGCGGCTCATCGCCGATGCCCGGGCGCTCATCGCCGGCTGCGACTGCGAGCGGGGCTGCCCCGGCTGCATCGGTCCGGTGACCGCGAACGAGCAACGAACCGACGCCAAGGCCGGTGCCCTGGTCGTCCTGGACGCATTCGGAGGTAGCGATGGCGGGGTCCTTGGCATCCCGGCTCGGCCGGCTGCAGCGTGATGCCGGCGGCAGCGCCGCAGAACCGTCCCCGCTGGCGGAGCGGCTTGACGCGCTCCGGCGCCGTTCCCGCCGCAGCCGGGATCTCGGGCAGACGATCCCGGGCGAACCGGTGGCCGACGGCGTGCTGCGCCTCGAACACCGGCAACCCTTCGGGCCCTGGATCGACGCCGACGTCGAGCCCCTGGGGCTCGGCGCGGGCGCGTCGATGGAGGCGCGCTTCGTGGATACGGAAACGACGGGCCTCGCCGGCGGCACTGGGACACGAATTTTCCTCTTCGGAGCGGCCTGGCGCGACGGCGAGGACCTCGTCGTCTGCCAGCTACTGCTGCTGCGCCCCGGGGCGGAAGCAGCGTACTGGGAGGTTGCCGAGTCGCTGCTGCCGCAGCACTTCGGCCTCGTTTCCTACAACGGCAAATCCTTCGATTGGCCCCTGGTCGCGACGCGCCAGCGGCTGAGTGGCCGACCCGTCCGGCAGCCGAACTGGCACGTCGATCTGGTCCATCCGGTACGCCGTGCGTTCGGCAGCCGCTGGCCGGATTGCCGTCTCCAGACCTGCGAGGCACGACTACTGGGTGCGCCGCGGTCCAATGATCTCGGCGGAGAATTCGCGCCCTGGGCCTATCGCGAGTTCCTCGCCGGACGCGATGCGGGACCGCTCCGGCGAATCATCGACCATCACCGCCAGGACATGATCAGCCTCGTCGAGCTGCTGCCGGTCGTTGGACGATGCCTCGGCGATCCAGGCGCCTTCGGTGCCGACGCCGCCGCGGTTGGCAGGGGGTGGCTGGAGGCGGGTGATCTGGCGCGGGCGGCAGCGGTGCTGGCGGGACACACCTGTGCCGAGGCGCGGTTGCTGCATGCTAGCGTGCTGCGGCGGCAGGAGCGCTGGGCGGATGCCGCGGAGATCTGGTCGGCCCTCGCGGGCGAAGGAGAGGCGCGCGCCGTCGAGGCCATGGCCAAGTACTGCGAACACCGGACCCGTGACCTCGAGGCTGCGCGCGGCTATGCGCGGCAGCTGGTGGCGTGCCGCCCCGGGGACGCGGCCAGCACGCATCGCCTCAACCGGATCGAGCGGCGCCTGGGAAAGCAACCCACCGATTGACCGGACGGGCGTCCTGCCGTTGAATGGCGGGCCCGACCGATCCGGAGATTTGCCCTTGAGCCTGGCCAGGAAAGCCGACCGTCATGTCCTCTACCAGCAGGCGGTCCAGGATCCCGAGGCGGAGATGGACTTCGTGGAAGAGACCTTCGACCGCCTTCGGGGCCGGGCGATCGCGACGCTGCGCGAGGATTTCTGCGGCACGGCCTGGTCAGCCTGCGAATTTGTCCGGCGCCAGCCGGGCCATCGGGCGTGGGCGGTCGATCGCGACGAGGCGGTGCTCGAGTGGGGGCGACGCCACAATCTCGGATCGCTTGATCGGCATGCGAGGAAGCGGCTCAAGCTATGCTGCGACGACGTGCGCACGGTCGCAGCGCCGCCGGTCGACGCCGTCCTCGCCATGAATTTCAGCTACTACCTTTTCGACCGTCGGGACAGTCTGCGGGAGTACTTCGCCGCTGCGCGCGACGCGCTTGTCGACGACGGCCTGCTGTTCCTCGACGCCTACGGCGGCTATGACGCCCACCGTGACATCGTCGAGGAGCGGGAATGCGATGGCTTCACCTACGTCTGGGAGCAGGCGGACTTCAACCCCATCGACCAGTCGATGAACTGCTATATCCATTTCCGTTTCCCCGATGGATCGAAGCTGGATCGCGCGTTCGTCTATCCCTGGCGTCTGTGGACGCTGCCGGAGCTACGCGAGGTCCTGGACGAGGCGGGGTTCCGGCGAACGCGAGTGTACTGGGAGGGGCTGGACGAGGCGACGGGCGAGGGTGACGGTGTCTTCGTGGAGACGGAGGCAGGGACGCCGGACGCCGGCTGGATCGCCTATCTGGTGGCGGAACGGTGAAGCTGGAGGTGGGCTCGTTGAAGCAGACGCTGCAGTCCGGCGCAGCTTGTCCGCTCCTGCCATGGGATCGCACTGGGCCGTACGGGCCGACCCGAGCACTCAGAACCCGTAAAACGACCTCAGCAGGTCAGCAAAGCCGGCAAAGTCGGCCGCGGTCGCAGTCTCGAACTGGGTGACGTTCAGCTCCACCAGGACCTCGTAGGCCTCGGTGTCCTCGTGCAGCGCGAGCAGCGCCTCGCGCATCTCGTTCCGGGCGCTTTCGGGCACGCTGGACGCCGCAGAGACGGCCGCGCCGGGGAGCTCTTCTGACGTGCCCATGGGCAGGAGGTTGGGATAGCGCTCCGCCAGCCAGGTGGGCACCATCGCGGCGTCGGCCTCCGCCGCGAAGACGATCTCGACCGTGTCGCGCCAGCTCGATGCCGACGAGACGATGATCGGCTGGCGCAGCGGGTTGTTGTACCACTTCGACAGCAGGGAGAAGCCAAGGCTCGGTGCCGGCATCGTCACGATGCGGCGGCCGACCAAATCCTCGATCTTCTCGTCCGTGATTTCGTAGCCGCCCAACAGCGTGAAGCTGGCCTGTTCGACGGTTTTCGCCAGGGGCACGTAGCCGAACTTCTGCACGCGATAATCAGTGAAGTGGGCATCGTCGAAGACGAAGTGCCAGTCGTCCCGCCGACGCATATCCGCCCAGTAGTGGTGGAAATTCTTGGGCACGACAAGGTTGAAGGTATGCGGTGTCGCGCGGGTCAGGTATTCCGCCAGCGGCGCGTACACTTCCTGCGCCCGCGCCGGCGTGTAGATCGGCTGCACGACCAGGTTGTAGGTCTCGGCCTTGGCCACGCCCAGCAGGGCAGCTGCCAGGACAAGCGCTCGCAAAATCGTCTTCATCGGTAGGGTGCCCCTCCAGCCCGACGGTACTGTGTTCTTTCTAATGACGTCTGAGATGGCCGGACTGTAGCAAAAGCCTCCAGTCGTTCACGGATAGCCACCCCCCTGTCACCGTTGTTTGCAATGCCGTACTGCTTCATTTGTGACCCATGAACGGGCGTTGATTCAGCAATTTACGCACACTAGCTCACAAGCCTTGACAGATCATACGCTATTTGGTTCCGTCCGCGCCATTCGCGCCCGGGCAATACACGATGCCCGCCTCGTCCTGCAACGTTGTGCCTGCGCTGTCGGTCGCAACGACGGCCAGAATGTCCGGGCTGCCCGCAGCGGTCGCGAGCACCTCGCCGACGGGGCGGTCGCCATCGAAAAGGGGGGTTCCGGGTGTTGTTGGTGCCGTGGCCTCGAAGGCGCCGAGCCGGCGCTTGACCCGGCCGAGATAGTGGGCCCGCGCGACGATCTCCTGGCCCGGGTAGCAGCCCTTTGAAAGGCTGACGACGCCGGAGCGGTCGAGGTCGAGCATCTGTGCCACGAAGCGGTCGGTGATCGCCTCGTCGACGTGCGGCAGACGGGCCTCGATGTCGGCGGCGAGCCAGTCTCCCAGGAAACCGGCGTCGGGGATCGTGCTGCCCGCCGGGAGAAGCTGCAGCTCCCGGTTTCCGGGCCAACGGATCCGAAGCGGGGAGTGGCCGCTCACCGGCAGGGCCGGCAGCGACAGGCCGGTGTGCTCAGCGGGTTCCAGAAACTCCCCGTGGACCACGAGATCGTCCGCGGAGTCGATGGCGACATCGGCGCGCAGGACGAACATCCGAAGCCGACGCAACACAGCATCTCGCAGCGTCGTTGCCACCAGGGCGATGAAGCCGTTGCCGTCTGCAGCGATAATGGGCAGGGCGAGGACCTTGCCCTGGGGGGACAGGTAGGCGCAGAGCCGCGCTGAGTCGGCCGTGAGGTCCTTCACGTCCGTTGCGAGCTGGGCCTGTAAGAATGTGCGGGCCTCGGTTCCCTGGATCCGGATCGGCGCGTAGTGCTCGGCGAGGCTGCCGCAACGCGATGAAACTATGGCCATGAGTATCCCTGAAGCTCGGTCGTTAGGAGCAAGATTGTGACTGAAGAAGCGGCACGCAAGCCGGAAGAAGAACCGCAGGCTCCCGAGAAGCCGGCGCACAAGACCGACCATGAACAGTGGCCGGCGGAAACCGGTGGGCCGAAAGGGCCGGAGCCGACGCGCTACGGCGATTGGGAGCGCAAGGGGCGCGTCTCAGATTTCTGACGGGCCGCCGAGCCATTGGCCCATTCCCGTCACCGCAGGAGGTGCGAAGATGAGCGAACTGCCCAGCCTGTCCCGGATTCGATGGCTTTGCCGCCGGGGCACGCAGGAGCTGGATCGTCTGCTCGGCGAGTTCGCCGCGCAGCACTACGAGTCGCTGGACGACGAGACGCGCGCCACCTTCGTCGCCCTGCTCGAAACGGAAGACGATCAGCTCTGGGATTGGTTCATCGGGCGCGCTGCGCCGCCACGCGAGGATTTCGAGCAACTTGTCCAGAGAATCCGCGATTCCCGTTGAGCTGCCGTTGACCGTGGGTCCGACCCTCAAGGTGCTCCGTCGGTCGCTGCCGCTGCTTGCCGCATTCGCCGCGGCCATTCGCTGGTCATGGTTGGGCGTCCTGCTGGTGCCCTGGGCCGCGCGACCGCTCGCTCCCGCGCCCGCGCCGGGGCGCCTCCGGTGGCGCGCGACCGGCGGCTGGGAGCTGCTCGCGGATGACGGATCGCGGCGGCCGGCGGAACTCCTGGGCCGTGTGTTCGTCTCACGCTGGCTGGTTGCAGCAACGACGAGCGCCGGAGCGCCGTTGCTGAGCTGGCGTGGCGATCAGCCTGAGTTGCATCGTCGCCTGCTGCAGTGCCTGCGAGCCGGGCGCGAGCCGGCGTCACCCTGAACGGGAGAATCCGAACTTGTTCCGACCGATCGAACTGTACGTGGGCTTGCGCTACACGCGAGCCAAGCGGCGCAACCGGTTCATTTCCTTCATCAGCGCGATTTCCATGCTGGGCATCGCGGTAGGTGTCACGGTATTGATCACTGTGATGTCGGTCATGAATGGCTTCGAGACGGAGCTGCGCGAGCGCATTCTGGGGATGGTGTCCCATGCGACGATCTCCAGCCAGAACGCGCGGCTGACGGAATGGCGCGAGCTGGTCGAGGATGCGAAGGAGGTGCCCGAAGTGCTGGGCGCCGCGCCCTATATCGAACGTGAAACGATGCTGAAGGGCTACGCGGTCAGCGGCGCCGTGGTGCGCGGCATCGACCCGGTCCTCGAGCAGACGGTTTCCGACGTAGGTGACCACGTGATCGACGGAGCGCTGACGGACCTCGAGTCCGGCGAGTTTCGCATCTTCCTCGGCGTCGACCTTGCCCGGGCCATGGGGCTTCGGGTCGGCGATTCGGTGACCGTGTTCGCGCCGGAGATCAGGTCCACGCCTGCCGGCGTGCTGCCGTCGGTGAAGCGCTTCACCGTCGCTGGCCTGTTCGGCGTGGGCATGCACGACTATGACCGGGGCATGGCGCTCGTCCACCTCGACGATGCTGCCCGGCTATTCCGCACCCGAGACGGCGTCAGCGGCGTGCGGATCAAGACCGCGGATCTCTTCCGCGCCTGGGAGGTCGCGGCGGACCTTCGCGACCGGCTCTCGGGTTTCTACCTGGTCCGGGACTGGACGCAGAGCCACGCGAATTTCTTCCGCGCCGTGCAGATGGAGAAGACGGTGATGTTCGTGATCATGTCGCTGATCATCGGCGTGGCCGCGTTCAACATCATCTCCACGCTCGTGATGACCGTGACGGACAAGCAGGCCGACATCGCCGTGCTTCGGACCATGGGCGCGAGCCCTGGGGCCGTCATGGGCATCTTCCTCGTGCTGGGCACGGTGATCGGCATCGTCGGCACCGGGCTGGGAGTCGCCGGCGGGGTGGCGCTGGCGAGCAACGTCGAGCACGTGGTGCCCTGGCTCGAGCGAACCTTCAACACCCAATTCCTCTCCGCCGACATCTACTACATCAGCGACCTGCCATCGGAAATGCGCTGGGCGGATGTCGGCAAGGTCGGGGTGCTTGCCTTTTTCCTCAGTGTCTTCGCGACCCTGTATCCGGCGTGGCGAGCTTCCCGGACCGATCCTGCGGAGGCGCTTCGCTATGAGTGACACATCGCCGGCGCTCGAGTGCATCGATCTGGCCAAATGCTACCGGCAGGGGCGCATGGAGGTGCCCGTGTTCGATGGCCTCGCGCTGTCGGTGGAGCAGGGCGAGCGGGTCGCGATCGTGGGCGCGTCGGGGGCTGGCAAGAGCACGCTGTTGCACCTCATGGGCGGCCTCGATCAGCCGACATCGGGCGAGGTGCGGGTGCTCGGCCAGTCCATGACGCGGCTGTCGAACCGCGCCCGGGGGCGGCTCCGCGGTGAGCACCTCGGCTTCGTCTACCAGTTCCACCATCTGCTGCCCGAATTCACGGCGCTCGAGAACGTCGCCATGCCGCTACTCATCGCAGGCACGCGCACGCCGGGCGCGCGCGAGCGCGCGGCCGACATGCTGGAGCGGGTCGGCCTCGATCACCGCCTCAAGCACAAGCCCGGCGAGCTCTCGGGTGGTGAGCGGCAGCGGGCCGCGATCGCCCGCGCGCTCGTCCACCGGCCCGCGTGCGTGCTGGCTGACGAGCCCACCGGCAATCTCGATGAGAAGACCGCCGATCGTGTTTTCGAACTGCTGCTGGAACTGAACCGTGCGCTCGAGACGAGCATCGTGATCGTGACCCATGATCGCCGCCTCGCACGCCACATGGACCGGACGCTGGAATTAACCGGAGGCGCGCTGCACGCGGCCTGAGCCGCGGCGCGCTCGACCTACGGCAGAGTGCCGGGCGGCTTTGCCGGCCCGGACACCCGCGCAGCGCAGGGAGGCGCGCGCATGATCAGGTTCGCCACCGGATTCGTCCTTGGCGTCGTGCTCGCCGCTTGGGCGCCGATCGCGCTCAAGCTGGGCGCGCTCGCCGCATTGCCCGCCCTTCCCGGGCGCCGACGGCTCGTGCCGTTGCTGGCGGTACTCCTGGGTCTTGTCCGCTTCGAGGTCGCGCTCGACAGTCACCGCGGCGACGCGGTCCAGGCGCCGGCAAGGCTGACCTTCGCGGGCGTCGTGCACGGGCTTGTCGACCACGGCGCCAGGGGTGCCCGATTCACCGTGATCACCGACCGGGGCGGGCGTGCCGGTCGGCGCTTTCGGCTCTTCTGGCCGGACGCCCCGGCGACGCTTCTGGGCGGGGACCGGATCGTCGTGCGCGCCTCCGTGCGCCCGCCTCGCGGCCTGGCGAACCCGGGTGGATTCGATCTCGAGCAATGGGCTTTCAGCGAGCGGGTCACCGGCATGGGTTTCGTGGAGACAGGCCACCGGGCTCCCGGCGGTGACAGTCTGCGAGCCCGGATCGATCGCCGCCGCGGCTTGATCGCCCGGGACCTGCGGGCGACCCTCGGCGACGGCCCGGCGGGGCGGCTGCTGCCCGCGCTGGCCGTCGGCGATCGGGCGGGTCTGACTGCCGAAGACCGGGCGCTGCTCCAGGCGACCGGGACCCTCCATCTGCTCGCCATTTCCGGCCTCCACATCGGTCTCGTGGCTGCCGGTGGCCTCGGCGCGGGGCGCTTCCTCTGGCCGATCTTCGGGCGTCGCTGGACCCGCAGAGGGTTCGGGCTCGCCTTCGCGCTGCCGCTTGCGGCCGCCTACACGGCGCTCGCGGGCCTGAGCGTTTCGGCGGTGCGGGCCTTCCTCATGTTCACGGTACTTGCCGTCACGTGGTGGAGCCGCGGACGGATCCGGCCGGCGAGCGGGCTGCTGCTGGCGGCCGCCGTGCTGCTGCTGGCCCGGCCGGAGAGCGTCGCTGGCGCAGGCTTCTGGCTATCCTTCGTCGCCGCGATCCTCGTGGCCCTCGTCGGTCAGGCTGCCGGACGGAGCGTCTTCGCAATTCTCCGGCTCCAGCTCGCTGTATGCCTGCTCCAGCGACCGGTCCTTGGCGCCTTTGGTCTGCCGATGAGTGCCAGCGCCCCCATCGTCAACATCCCGGCCATACCCTGGGTGGGGTGGGCAATCGTGCCGCCGTTGCTGCTGTCGATCGCCCTGGCGCCGTTTGCGCCGCCCCTCGCGGCAGCCCTGCTGGTGGTGGCCTCGTGGGCGCTGGACGGTTTCCACCGTGCGCTGGTCTGGGTCGGCGCCTGGGCCGGTCAGCCGCTACCGGTCGTGGCGGATGCCGGCGCGATGGTACTGCTCCTTGCGGGCGCCGCAGCGATCCTGCTGCCGCGGACCGTCGGTGTCCGCGCCGCGGGCCTGGCCCTGGTCCTGCTATCTCTCGTGCCGCGCACGTCCCAGACGCCGGATGGCACCCTGGATCTTCACGTGCTGGACGTTGGCCAGGGCCTGGCCGCGCTGGTCGAAGTGGAGGGACGCTGGCTGCTTTACGATGCCGGGCCGCGATCCCGTTCGGGCTGGTCGGCCGGCGCCGCGGTCGTGCTGCCGTTTCTGGATCGATCGGGCGTTGGGTCCCTCGACGCCGCGGTGATCAGCCATGGCGATGCGGACCACGCAGGCGGGTGGTCCGACGTTGCCGGCCGACTGCCCGGTCGGCCCTGGACCTCCGCGGCCGAGCTCGGTCGGCCGTGCGCGGTCGGGAACGGCTGGCGCTGGGGCGAGGCCCGCTTCGAATTCCTCCACCCAACCGTGGGCCTACCCTACCTCGGCAACGACAGCTCCTGCGTGCTGCTCATCGAATATCGCGGCTCGCGCGTCCTACTCCCGGGCGACGTGTCGAGTGCGGTCGAGGCGCGCCTGATCGAGCAACTGGGTCCAATCGACGTCCTCGTGGCCGGGCACCACGGCAGCGCTTCGTCCTCCTCACCGGCCTTCCTCGCCGCGACCCGGCCGGCGCTGACCATCTTCGCCCACGGCTACGGCAACCGCTTCGGCATGCCGCGACCGGACGTGCTCGAACGCTTCGCCGGTCGACGGGTGCTGAGCACGGCGGCCTGCGGCCACCTCCACCTGCGCGTGCACGGGGGTGCGGTCGAACTGCTGCAGGCGGAGCGGCAGCAGCGCCGACGCCGCTGGCATCCGACCGCTCAAGACGATGGGCACGAAAACCAGTATGATTGCGCCCCGCAGCGGTAACGACGGTCCAGCGCACGAGCGCAGGCCGTTCCGCGCCGCCAGCGCGATCTTCAGGGGGATCGCTGGCAACCCCGACAACAGCAACCGGAGCCTGACCAGACGTGCTGGAGTTCATCATTGCGGGAGGGTGGCTGATGGCGCCCATCCTCCTCTGTTCCGCGATTGCCCTGGGCATCACCCTCGAACGCTTCTGGACCCTGCGACCCAAGAGCGTCATTCCAGCCGACCTCGGCGACCAGGTCCGCAGCTGGGCCGTCAGCAAGAAGCTCGATAACAAGCACATCGATGCGCTGGCCGAAAACTCGCCGCTCGGTCGTATCCTCGCAGCCGCCCTGCGCAATCGGAAACGCAGCCGGGAAATCATCAAGGAGGCCGTCGAGGATACGGGCCGCCACGTCGTGCACGAGCTCGAACGCTACCTGAACGCGCTCGGCACCATCGCCGGCATTACCCCTCTCCTCGGGCTGCTCGGCACGGTGATCGGCATGATCAAGGTGTTCAGCGCGATCATGGCCTTCGGCGTGGGCGACGCCAACCAGCTCGCCGGCGGCATTTCGCAGGCCCTGATCACCACTGCCGCGGGCTTGAGCGTCGCGATTCCCGCCTTCTTCTTCCACCGCTACTTCCAGGCGCGGGTCGCGCGGCTCGTGGTCGAGATGGAACAGCAGGCCATCGCGCTTGTCGACGCGCTCGACGCCGGCTCGGGGCGGTCGAAGCAGGCATGAAGCTGCAGGATCGGTCCCGGGAGAACCTGGACATCAATCTGACGCCACTGATCGACGTGGTGTTCCTGCTGCTGATCTTCTTCATGGTCACGACGACCTTCGAGCGGAACGCGCGGCTGAAGATCGACCTGCCCGAGGCCAGCCAGGACGCCGTCGCCGAGGTCTCGGCACCGCTGGAGATCGCGGTCAGCGAAGAGGGTCGGATCTACGTCAACGGCAACGAGGTCCTGAGCACGGACGCCGATGCCCTGCGCGCCGCCATTGCCGACGCGGCCGGCGACGACCGGGAGCAGCAGGTCACGATCCGGGCCGACGCCCGCACGGCACACCAGCACGTGGTCACGGTAATGGATGCGGTGGGGCGGCTCGGCTTCGCCAACCTTACGATCGCGACCACGCCCGCGGAAGGCTGATGACGCCGGGGGCGGCGGGACCGCCGGAGCCCCGCGACGGCGCAGCAACTTGGCCGATCTACCGGCGTCTGCTCGGCTACACCGGGCGCTATCTGCCGATCTTCTTTCTGGCCCTCGGCGGCATGATCGTCGACGCGGCGGCGACGGCCGGCTTCGCGGCGATGCTCGAACCCATCCTCGACGAGGCGTTGCTCGCCCGCGATCCGGACGTCATCGCCACGCTGCCGCTGCTGCTGGTGGCGCTCTTCGTCTGCCGCGGCATCGGCAGCTTCGTGGCCGAGTACGGCATGGCGACGGCCGGCCGGAGCGTGATCCGCGACCTGCGTCGAGAGCTGTTCGAGCGTTACCTCGTACTTCCGGCCGCCTACTACGATCGGCATCCTCCCGGTCGCTTCATCGCCCGCCTTACCTACAACATCGAGCAGGTCGCGGAAGCCAGCACGAGCGCCATCACGGTGACCTGCCGTGACTTCTTCTACATCGTCTTCCTGCTGCTCGTGATGTTTCTCCAGAGCGTGACCCTGACGGTCGCCTCGCTCCTGATCGGCCCGGGCCTCGCGCTGCTCATCTTCTACGTGAGTCGTCGCTTCCGGCGCCTGTCTCGGAAAATCCAGCGATCGGTGGGCGACGTGTCGCATCGGACCGCCGAGATCGTGACCGGTCACCGGGAGGTGAAGATCTACGGCGCCCGGGCGTCTGAGCAGGGTGTCTTCGACGACCTCAACGAGGACAACCGCCGGCAGCACCTCAAGCTGGTCGCAACGAAGGCAGCGAGCACCTCGCTGACGCAGCTGGCCGCAGGTGGTGCCCTGGCCGGGATCGTCTTCGTCGCAACCCGGGACGCGATGCTCGAGACGATGACGCCGGGCTCCTTCGTGACGTTCATGACGGCCATGCTCGGCATCCTGCCGTCGTTGAAGCGCCTGACAAACGTCCACGTCATGATTCAGAAGGGCGTGGCGGCCGCCGACAGTGTTTTCGAGGTCCTGGACCAGCCGGCGGAGCAGGGCGGTGGCTCGGAGCCCATCGGTTCGGTACGCGGCGAACTCGCCTTCGACGGGCTCACGCTACGCTACGACTCGGACGCAGCACCGGCCCTCGACGATGTCAGCTTCACCGCCCAGCCCGGGACCGTGACGGCGGTCGTTGGCCGCTCCGGCAGCGGCAAGACCTCGCTTGTCAGCCTGCTCGCCCGATTCTACGAGCCGACGGCGGGTCGCATTCTCCTCGACGGACACGCCATCGATTCGTTCGACCTGGAGGCGTATCGCCGACAGCTGGCCTGGGTCGGTCAGGACGTCGTGCTCTTCGACGACACCGTGGCCGGAAACGTCGCTTTCGGCGCGCTGGCGGGGGCGAGCGAGGCCGATATCACCGCGGCGCTCGGCGCGGCCGGCGCGATGGAATTTGTCGAGCGCTTGCCGGCGGGACTCGGAACGCGGCTGGGCGAGGGTGGTGCCCAGCTGTCCGGCGGGCAGCGCCAGCGTATCGCGATCGCTCGAGCCATGCTCCGGGACGCGCCGATCCTGCTCCTTGACGAAGCCACCTCTGCCCTCGATACGGCGGCGGAGCGGGTCGTCCAGGAGGCCCTCGCGCGGGTGATGAAGAGCAAGACGACAATTGTGGTCGCCCACCGCCTCTCGACGGTGGAGAGCGCCGACCAGGTGATCGTGCTCGATGAGGGCCGGGTCGTCGAGCAGGGCAAGCACGCCCAGCTGCTCGATCAGGGTGGGGTGTACGCCACGCTTTACCGCACGGGGTTCCGAGATCCGGCGGATCGGGCCAAGGACCGTGGCTGAGGCGCCTCGGGCCGGGCTGCGTGGCCGCCTCGAGCGGTACCTGAACGAGGTCTGGTATGGCGACCGCCGGCCGGCAGCCTGGCTGCGACTCCTCGAAGGCGTGCACGGCGGGCTGGCCCGAAGGCGGACCCGCCCACCGCGCCAGGCGACGGAGGACCTACCGCCCATCATTGTTGTCGGCAACCTCACTGCGGGCGGGACCGGCAAGTCACCGCTCGTGATCTGGCTGGCGGGCCGGGCCCGGGGGCTCTGCTTTCGTCCGGGCATCATCAGCCGTGGCCACGGTGGTCGACCCCAGGAGGCGCCGCGCTTCGTGGACGCCCGGACGGATCCAGCGGAGGTCGGCGACGAACCGGTGATGCTCGCCCGCGAGACCGGCGTGCCCGTCGTGGTCTGTCGGCATCGGCTGGAGGCGGCCCGGGCGATCGCCGGTGAGGTCGACCTGATCATCGCCGACGACGGCCTGCAGCATCGGGCGCTGCCCCGCGCCTACGAGATCGTCGTGCGGGACGCGGTCAGAGGCTTCGGCAACGGTCGACTGCTACCCGCGGGTCCGCTCCGCGAGCCGGTCGATCGCCTGGAATCCGTTGACCTCGTCATCGACGGCGGTTCGCCTGACGGCCTGCAGCTGCAGCCGGAGGCCCTAGTGCACCTGCGGACGGAGCAGAGCGAGCGCCTTGATGCGCTGAGGAACCGCGCCAGCGTTCACGCGGTCGCGGGAATCGGCAATCCCGATCGGTTCTTCGCCGATCTCGAGGGCGCCGTCGGGCGAAGCGTCGTGCGACACGCTTTTCCCGACCACTGGGCGTTCGCTCGAACCGATCTGGCTGACCTCGAGACGGCGTGTGTCGTGATGACCGCCAAGGACGCCGTAAAATGCTCCGAATTCGCGGGCGAGGACTGGTGGCGCCTCGCGTCCCGGCCGGTGCTTGCCGAGCCTGCCGAGACGGCGATCACGACCTGGCTGCGGAGCCTGCGCGGCGACGCCACCCAACCCGATGCGAGTGATCAGCATGAGTGATTTCCACGTCATCATTCCCGCGCGCTACGACAGCCAGCGGCTGCCGGGCAAGGTCCTCGCCACGCTGGCGGACCGGGCCCTGATCGCGCACGTCCACGATGCCGCGGTCGCGGCCGGCCCCCTGTCCGTGACGGTCGCCACGGACGATGAACGCGTCGCCGAAGTGGTCAAGGCCTTTGGGGGCAACGCCGTACTGACCGGCGAGCACGCCTCAGGCAGCGACCGCATCGCCGAAGCCGCGCGCATGCTGGATCTGGAGAACGATGCGCTGATCGTGAACCTCCAGGGCGATGAGCCGCTGATGCCGCCGGGGGCAATCCGTCAGGTTGCCGAATGCCTGGCCGAGGCCGATGCTGCCCAGGTGGCGACGCTGGCCGTGCCGATCCATGAGGAAGCGGAGTTTCTCGATCCGAACGTGGTCAAGGTCGTCCTGGATCGCGATGGACTGGCGCTCTACTTCTCCCGGTCGCCGATTCCGGCCGTCCGCGATGCGCTCCTGGGCGAGGGTTCCCACCTGCCTGCCGATGAGGCGCTGCGGCACGTTGGCCTCTACGCCTACCGGAACGCATTCCTGCAGGAACTCACCAGCACGCGCCCGGCGCCGATCGAGGAATTCGAGAAGCTCGAGCAGCTCCGCGTGCTCCATCTCGGCGCGAGGATTGCGGTCGGTCGCCATCCGGATCCGATTCCCGCCGGTGTGGACTCGCCGGAAGACTTGCGCCGCGTCGCCCGGGCGCTCAGCGATGCGGGCGATCCCGTGCGGGTGCTGTTCGTCTGCATGGGCAACATCTGCCGATCGCCGACGGGTCAGGGAATCGCGGAGAAGCTGATCCGGGAGCGTGGTCTGACGGGGCGGATTCTCGTCGACTCCGCGGGCACCCACGCGTATCACGTGGGCGAACCGCCGGATCCGCGCTCCAGCCGGGCGGCGGCGCGGCGGGGCTTCGATCTGACGCAGCAGCGGGCGCGCCGGGTCGAGCCGTCGGACTTCCACCGCTTCGACCACATCCTCGCCATGGACGGTCGCAATCTGGAGGCGCTGGAGGCCATGGCTCCGGCCGACGGCAGTGCCGTCGTGTGCCGTGTCCTCGACTACAGTACCCTCGGAATCGCCCACGACGTCCCGGATCCGTACTACGGCGGCGCCCACGGATTTGAGCAGGTGCTTGATTTGCTGGAAAATGCAGTCGCCGCATTCCTCGACGACGTCAGCAAGGAGCAGCATGTCCAAGGCGCCTGAGCTACCCCAGGCTCTCGAGTGGCTGAACATCGAATCCCCGCCCTCGATGGAGGACTACCGGGGCAAGATCGTCCTCGTCCTGTTCTGGACCTACTCGAACAGCCATTCGATCCGGATGCTGCCTGTGCTGCGTCAGATTCAGCAGGACCACGAACCGCTGGTCGCGATTCTGGGCATTCACTGTCCGAAATACGGCCACGAGCGGGTCAGCAGCAACGTTGTCAAGGCGCTTAACCGGAACTTCGTCCGCTTTCCTTGCGCGAACGACGTCGACTTCGAGGCATGGCGACAGTTCGGGGTCGAGGCCTGGCCGACCGTTGCCATCGTCGACGCGACCGGTGTTCTCCGAGCGGTCTACCGCGGTGACGACACCGCGAGCGAACTTGACGACCTTGTGAACGAACTCTCCGAGGAAGCGCTTCGCAAGGAAATCGGAGACATGGAGCGCATCCCGCCGACGCGCTTCAGCGAGTCCTCGCACTTCTTCCGCTTTCCCTCGGCAATCCTCGAGGCGCGGGGGCTGCTTTACGTCAGCGATGCGGCGAACAACCGCATCGTCGAGATGACCAAGGAAGGGCGCGTGCAGCGGACCTTCGGCTCCGGCAATCCCGGTTTCTGGGACGGCATGGCCCAGAACTGCGGCTTCTCGATGCCGCGTGGGCTCGCCTATGCGGAGAACTTTCTCTATGTGGCGGACACGGGCAATCACGCGGTCCGGCGGCTCAACCTGTTCAACGGCGAGGTGGAGACAGTCGTTGGCAACGGCAAGCCCGGCTTCTCCCTGACCTCGTCGACGCGCCGAACCCTCGAGACCGGAATTCCGCTGCCGGTGGGGCTCGTTTTCCAGGGGCCGGACCTGTTCATCTCGGCCTCCGGCATCGGGCAGATCTGGCGCCTCGATCTCGCCAACAACACGCTCGGCTGGTTCAGCGGGACCGGCCAGTTCGGCGTCATCGACGGCGAGCCGGTGCAGTGCGCCTACGCGCAGCCCATGGGCCTCGCGGCGAATCAGACTTTTCTGTTCGTGGCCGACGCGGACGGCTCCGCCATCCGCGAGGTCCGGACCCAGTCGGGACACGTGAAGACGCGCACCGGACAGAATCCCTTCGTATTCGGTCGCGACGATGGACCGCCGGGGAAAGCGCTGCTGCAGTATCCGATGGATATCGCGCTGCGGCCGCGGTCCGAGGAGCTCTGGATCGCCGACAGCTTCAACGACGCCCTGCGCGTGCTGGATCTGACCACGGGCAACATCTCCACGCCGAACGTCGACTACGAGCTCAGCGAACCGTCGGGCATCGCCTTTGCGGGCAATACGCTGTGGATTGCCAACACCAATGCCCACGAGATCGTTCGCTACGATCTGACGACCCGGAAGTGCGAAGCGCTGTCGATCGAGTCCGCGCTCTGAGTGCGGAAGTTCCTGGGGATCGCGGGAATCGCGGTCGATGAGTGCGCCCGAGCCCTTCGACGGCAAGCGATTCTGCCGCCGGCTGCCAGTGTCTCCGGGGGTCTACCGGATGCTCGATGCCGACGGCGAGGTGCTTTACGTCGGCAAGGCGCGCGAGCTCCGCAAGCGCGTAGCGAGCTACTTCTCGCGCCAGTCCAGGGATCCGCGGATCGAGTCGATGATCGAGCAGATCGCCGACATCGAGATCAGCATCACGCGGACCGAAGCCGAGGCGTTGCTGCTCGAGAACGAGCTCATCAAGTCGCTCCGTCCCCGTTACAACGTCCTGCTGCGCGACGACAAGAGCTACCCCTACATCTATCTGTCGTCCGGCGAGGACTTTCCCCGGCTGGCATTTCATCGCGGCGCCCAGCGCCTGCCCGGCGAGTACTTCGGGCCCTTTCCGTCGGCCTGGGCCGTACGCGGGAGCCTCAACGAGATGCAGAAGTTGTTCCGCGTGCGGCAGTGCGAGGACACCTTCTTCCGCAACCGCTCGCGGCCCTGTCTCCAGTTCCAGATTCGGCGATGCACGGCGCCCTGCGTCGACCGCATCTCGCCGGTCGACTATGCCCGGGACGTGCGTCACGCGCGGATGTTCCTGCGCGGGGAGAGCGCCGGCGTAATCGAAGAGCTGGTGGACCGCATGGAGGCGGCCAGCGCGGCGCTCGAGTTCGAGGCGGCGGCGGAGCTGCGGGACCAGATCGCGATGCTCAAGCGGGTCCAGGCGCAGCAGTTCGTTGCCGGCGCCAGCGGGGACATCGACGTCATCGCAGCGGCGGTCGAGGGGAGCGCGGCCTGCGTACAGGTGTTCTTCTTCCGCCAGGGCCGGAGCCTCGGCAACCGCGCCTTCTATCCTCGCAACACCGGCCAGCGAGACGTGGGGGAGGTGCTGGCAGCGTTCGTCAAGCAGCACTATCTCGATCACGAGATTCCGCCGCAGATCCTGCTCGGGGCACCGATCGAGGACCGGGATCTCCTGGCTGAGGTGTTCTCCAGCAAGGCGGGTCGGAAGGTGCGCCTCGTGGAGGCCCCGCGCGGAGAGCGCGCCAAGTGGCTGCAGATGGCCCAGCGCAA
>JBCCZC010000021.1:0-25965 GCA_039188505.1 Pseudomonadota bacterium
CTCTGGCTCGACGACGGGCGGACGCTCGTCATCGCATCGCGGGGCCGGCTCTCGCCGACGCCCGGCAAGCCCGGCAGCTACCGTTGATCCGCAGTGATGCGCTGACGCGCTTCGCGTTTCGGGGCATTCCCGTACGCGGCGCGATCGTCCAGCTCGGTCCGACCTGGAAGGCGGTCCGGACCCGCAACCCGGACGCGGCGTCCATCCAGCACGTGCTCGGCGAGGCGTGCGCGGCGGCGGCCCTGATGTTCAGCAACATCAAGCTCGACGGCCAGATCTCGCTCCAGCTCCAGGGCTCGGGGCCGCTACGCCTGCTCCTGGCGCAGTGCTCCTCGGACGGCACGCTACGCGCCATCGCCCGCCCGGGCGAGGACGCCAACGGAGAGGCCATGGGATTCCCGGAACTGACCCGGGGCGCGACGCTCGCCATCACGATCGAACGCCAGTCCCGGGGCAATCAACGCTACCAGGGGATCGTTCCCCTCGAGGGCGATTCGCTGGGCGAAGCGCTGGAAGGCTACTTCGAGCAGTCGGAACAGCTGCCCTCGCGCATCTGGCTGATGGCGGATGGGCAGGCCGCGGCAGGCCTGCTGCTTCAGCGCCTGCCTGGTGAACTGGAGGATCCGGACGACTGGAACCGGGTGACCCAGCTGAGCGAGACCATCACACCCGGCGAGATGCTGGCGCTGCCGGCGCTCGACATCCTGCATCGCTTGTTTCACCGGGAGCCGGTGGAGGTCTTTCCGCAGCTGGACGTGCGCTTTTCGTGTCCGTGCAGCCGCGACCGGGTCAAGGACGTGCTTCGGTCCCTGGGTCAGGCGGAGATCGAGGCGGCTGCCCGCGAACGGGGTGATGTGGAAGTCGCGTGCGAGTTCTGCAATGAGCAGTATCGTTTCGACGCTGTCGACCTGGGTCAGATCTTCAGCGACTTTGCGCCCGACGCAACGCCCCGGACGCGGCAGTAGCGCCCCCTATTCGAAGGCGCAGCGGGCGCCCGCTACGGATTGCGGCGCCACGGGCCCGAAGACCAACTCGTTCGCCTTCGCCACGGTCCAGGTGCTGAGTCCGAGTCCAGCGGCCAGGCCGCCGACGACAAACAGCGCGAACGCCGCCGCCTGTAGCACCGTTTTCGGATTGGAAGCGGAGAGTATTCTCGCTGCCATTGTTCGTTCTCCCTTTGTGCGCGTCCTTACTACTCTGACGCGCGAAACCACCGATGGGTTACATCGATCTTCCTCACGCGCACCCCACGCCGCGTTGAGCCCGAGGATCGCGACCGCCGGGCCCGTCCGAGTCGACCCGTGACGCGATCCTCATGTCAGCTAGACCCCGCAGGCGCCGAAAAGATCGCGTTTCCTGGCTCAACGCGCAGGAAAAGCTTCAAGAGACCTACCAATGTGTTTGTTTTCTGCTAGAATTTCTGGCACGGCTCGGAGGAGCAGAACTTTTTCCCGGAGACCGCATCTAAAGCGCGAACCCATCGATTTCGGAGTGAGAACCGCGTCGTGAACGCACCGGCTCGAACCATAACCGTTGCCCTGGCCCTGCTGGGCGCTGGGGCGCTGTTCTCGCCGGCAATCGCCCAGGACTCCGAAGACAGCGCGCTCCTCCTGGTCTCACGCAGCAACGAAGAGGTCATCAGCGCAGGCACGGACCGCGTCCGGTCCAGCGTGACGGCGACCGAATACGGCCTTCCGGGCACACCGACGATCATCGAGTCCCGCGCGGAATGGCGTCCGCGCCAGGATCTCGCGGTGCACGCCGACATCTCCACGGCAACCTATGCCCCCTGTTCCGCCGATGTCGATGAGGACTGTCGCTGGTCGCTCCCCGACAACCGCGATGAAGCCGTCGGCTTCAGCGTGGGGGCAAGCTGGCAGCCACTCAACTCGCTCCAGTTCGACGTCGGCTATGCGTCTCGGCCCGCGCTGGGCAGCGATCTGACCCTCTCGCCGCAGGTGGCGGCCTTCGGACCGAAGGAAGACCTCACCCTGAGCTGCAAGCTCGACACGCTGGCCTGGGGCGACCTGGAACTTGGACTCAAGCTTTCCCGGTGGAACGATCTGGCCGGCGATGTCGAGGGCCCCGACGCCAGCGCAGCGCTCGGCGTTGCCTGGGAACTCGGCGCCTTCCGCGGAGACGTCACCAGCCGCTATGTGGATCTCGTTGGTGGCCGCTCGGCCGAGGGCGGTTGGAGCACCTTCGACATCAGCTTCGCCTGGCGCACACCCTGGAACGCTCGGCTGAGCGTAGGCGCTCGCAATCTGCTCAACGAGCCAGCTCCCGACGCGGCCATCAATGAAGGGCGGATCGAGGATTTCCTCGGTCGCGTGCCCTACGTTCGCTACCAGCAGGACCTCTGACCCGACGGCCGCGCGGACGCGCACCCCTGGGGCTTGCAATGCCCTCCTCGCGTGGCCAGTATTGGCGCGCTCTGCGCTACCCAACGATCAGCCCATGACCGACATCCAGGTATCCCCCGGTTTTGCCACGCCGTTCGTCGTCCGCCATCACCCGGATCCGACCGCACTCAATACGGAACTCAAGGCGCTCTTTCTGGAGCGCGAGGGAGACCCGCGCTGGGCCGAGAAGACGCCGACGCTCACGCTCAAGGTCAAGCTGTTCGAGAGCGAGTTCGACGTCTTCAAGTGGCCGGAACCGTGCGTACAGCAACTCAAGCAGTTCTGCTTCGAGTCGCTCGGCAAGACCCTGATGCAGGTCAACGGCTGCTCGCCCGAGGACCTCAGCAACCTGCGGATCCACAATCACGCCTGGTTCCATGTGACCCGCCCCGGCGGCTACATGGGCACGCATAACCATCCCATGGCCTCCTGGTCCGGGGTCTACTGCGTCGATACGGGCGGTGCGGACGCCGACAACGCCGACAGCGGGGTCATCCGCTTCCACGACCCGCGGATCTCGGTCACCATGTACATGGACGCCGGCAATAATCACCTGCTGCCGCCGTTCGAGCCCGGCATGCGCAACTATCAGTTCAAACCTGGCCAGCTGGTCATCTTTCCGTCGTTCCTGATGCACGAGGTGGCGCCCTTTACCGGAGACGGCACGCGTATCACCGTGGCCTTCAATGCCTGGATCAAGGACA
Source organism: Pseudomonadota bacterium (assembly GCA_039188505.1). Classification (GTDB taxonomy): domain Bacteria; phylum Pseudomonadota; class Gammaproteobacteria; order Xanthomonadales; family SZUA-38; genus JBCCZC01. Next base: position 3,107 of record JBCCZC010000021.1, read on the forward strand.
GCCGGGCCGGTGGCTGAGACTGCCGACCGGTTCGACGCCGCCTGGGAAGCCGCCCAGGCCGGTGACGCCGATGCGCAGCTCGCGCTCGGGCGCCACTACCTGGCGGCGGACGATTTCGGTCGGGCCAGGCGGTGGTTCGGACGTGCGGCGCGCGCCGGCCAGGCCGCCGGCTACACGGAGCTCGCCCTGCTCGAGCTCCAGGGCCTCGGCATGGCGGAAGACGCCGCGGGCGCGCGGGAGCACTTCATGGCGGGGATCGCCGCGGGCGACGCCCGCGCGCGCTACGAACTGGCGCTCATCGACTACCGCACCGGCCGTCGGCCCGCAACCGAATGCCTCGAGGCGCTCGCCGAGGCGGCCCGGGGCGGTTACGCGCCGGCGCAACGCGAGGTCGGTGTGCTCCTGCTCGCCGAAAACGACGTCGCCGCTCGCGGCGCGCTGAAGCTCGCGGCCCGTGCCAACGACATGCTCGCGATCTCGACGCTCCTCTGCCTCGCCCAGACCGACGGCGACACCGCCCTGGCCGGCGACCTGACACGGCGGGGGCGTGAACTCGGGAGCTACTGCGCCGAACGCTTCGGTACCGAGCCCACCGGGGCCGTCCTGGACGCCCTCGAAACGCCGCTCACGGCCGCCGCTATCCCGGCTCCGACCGCGGCCGCTGCGTCCGCGCCGGTGCCGGAGCGCCCGCTCGGTGACGACCGCGTGCGCGTCTACGACGATATGCTCTCGGCGATCGAGTGTCGCTACCTCATCGAGGTCACGGCGCCACAGCTGCGCCCGTCGCACACGGTGCACCCGGAAACGGGCGAGTCGGTACGCAACGACATGCGCACCAGCTACGGCTACAGCCTCCACCCGCTGCAGGAAGACTTCGTGATCCTTGGAGCGAAAGCCCGGCTCGCCGCGGAGACCGGGTTTCCGGTCGGCCACGCGGAGCCTTTCGCGCTGCTGCGCTACGAACCCGGGCAGGAATACAAGCCGCACTTTGACTACATCGATCCGGCATCAGGGGAGGCAGGCCAGGAGCTGGCCACGCGCGGCCAGCGCGAGGTCACCATCTTCTCCTATCTGACTTCGGTCGCCGGCGGCGGCGAGACTGTGTTTCCGCGCCTTGATGTTCAGGTGGCCTGCCGGGCGGGTCGGGCCCTGATGTTCCGCAATACGCGCCCGGACGGCGCTCCGGACCCCGAAAGTCTGCACGCGAGCCTGCCGGTCGAGAGCGGCGAGAAGTGGATTGCCACGCTCTGGATTCGCGGGAGGACGCTCCTCTCATGATGCAGCTCACGCCCACGCGGCGCGGCACCGTCGACGGTCGCCTGGTCCTGGTTTACGACAATCTCGTCTCCCCGGGGGTGCTCGAGGAAATATCCCGGGCCCTCGACGGGGCGGCGTTCACGCGCAACGAGATCGCCAAACCGGAGACGGCAGATCATCGTCACTGGGCCCACAACATGTCGGTCGAGGCAGCGGGCCAGCTACCGCTCTTCAAGCCAACGATCCTCGCGGCGCAGCCTTTCTGCCAGGACGGATCGCGCTACCGGCTCTATCGCGCCTACACCAACTACGCATCCTACGGGGACATGCTTTTCACCCACACGGACTGCCTACCCGACGCCCGTGAGATCACGGCACTCTGGTTCATCAGCACCGAATGGGATCCCGAGTGGGGCGGTGAGACGCTGTTCTTCAACGAGGCGATGGATGCGGAGTTCGTGGCGAGCCCGAGGCCGGGCCGACTCGTCATGTTCGACGGCGCCATTCCTCATTGCGGTCGCCCACCGAACCGGATCTGCTACCGGCCGCGCTATACCTTTGCCATGAAGCTAGAGCGCCTGCCACCCGAGGAGCCGAAGTCGCCATGAAGCCGGCCGATGTTCGTCGGCGTTCAGAGCAGCTCGTTGCGAGCGGCCAGGTCCAGCAGGCGGGGACGCTCATCGCAGACGCGCTGAAGCTGCAACCGTTCGAACCTGATCTCGTGCTCGCGAAGGCGAACATCATGCTCGCGGGACGCCAGTACCAGCAGGCGGTCGAGACGCTTGCGGAGCTGATTCGGCGCAAGCCAGACAACCCGGACGCCTTCTTTTTGCTTGGCAACGCCTACCGGGCGACCCAGCTCGTGACCGAGGCGGCGAAGGCCTATGGGCGCACCCTCGAGCTGGCGCCCGATTACCCGGGCGCTGCCCATTTCCTTGGCCTCGTCAGCCAGCAGATCGGAGACCTCGACACTGCCGAGTCCGCCTTCCGGGCCGCGTGCGAACAGCGACCGGAACTACCGGTACTCCGCTTCCGCCTCGGGAGCGTGCAGCACATGCAGGGACGCTATGCCCAAGCGGCAAACTCCTATCGTCAGGCGCTACGGCGCGACGCGACGCACCCACCGACGCTGACCAACCTCGGCCTGGCGCTCATCGCGCTCGACGAGGACGCCGAAGCGGTCGAGGTCGCGCGGCAGCAGCTCGCCCACGTCCCGGGCCACACGCTCGCGCTTGCAAATCTGCTTTACGCGTCCCTCGGCGCTGGCGACAGCGCCACCGTCGCGGAACTGCTCGACGGGACTCTCATCCAAGAAGGCAGGCTCCCGAGCTCGGCCCTCGATGACTGGGCCGCTGCGCTCGAGGCCCTACCCCGGACGCGGGAGAGCGACGACGACCGGTACACCACGCTCGAATTCCGCATCGAGGAGCAGCCGGCGTTCCGCGCGATGGGCGATGCCCTCGAGGCCATGGTCGCCGCCCATATCGCTGTGTGCCGCACGCGTACGGCGCATCCCTGGGCAAATCATCTGCCGGATGGCTGGACCCTGCGCCTATGGGGGGAGAGCAAGCACGGCGGCGATGAAGAACCGACGCACTGCCACCCGCGGGCCTTCATGAGTGGTCTTGCCTATCTCTCGATTCCGCCGGGCGCGGGGCCGAACACCGTCGAGTTCGGTATCGGTGATGAGGCGTACGGCGGCCGCGTACCACCGGACTCGCCCCGCATCGAGGTGAACGCCGGTTCACTGCTGCTCTTTCCCGCCTACTTCTTCCACCGCACGTCGGCCTTCGCCGGCGAGGGCAACCGCGTGCGCATCGCCTTCGACGTCCTCGCGCCGACGCGGAGCTAGCCCCTGATGGGCCGACCGGACCGGCTCTCCCCATGCACCGATGTGCACTCGGTCCCACGGAACCGCCATGAGTAGCTGGATCCGCTACTGGTGGCGCGTCGCCCGTCGCACGTTGAGCATCTGGCTGGACATCAACGCTTTCGCCCAGGCGGCTTCGCTGGCCTTCTTCACCCTGTTCTCAATCGCACCCGTCGTCATCGTGATCGTCAGCATTATCGGCTTCTTCTTCGGCGAGCAGGCCGCGGAAGGGCAGATCGTTGGTCAGCTCGAGAGGACCATCGGCGCGGAGCCCGCTGCGGTGGTCGAGTCGGCCGTGGCGCGGTCACGGCTCGAGGGCGGCGGCCTCTGGGCCACGATCGCCGGCGTTGCGGCAATGCTCGTTGGCGCAACGGCGGTCTTCGGACAGATGCAGTCCGCGCTCAACGCAGTCTGGGAGGTCGCACCTAAACCGTCGCGAAACAGTCTTTTCCTCCTCGCGCGCAAACGGTTGGCCTCGCTGTCCATCGTCCTCGCGATCGGCTTGATCATGCTTGGCAGCCTGGGTCTCAGTGTTGCGCTGAACGCCACCGTGCGTTTCGCCACCGATTGGTTACCACTTCCCGCCGTTGCCCTGAAGGGCATGGACTGGACGCTGTCGCTGCTCGTGATCTCCAGCCTGTTCGCGATCATCTACCGCGCGCTACCCGATGTGCAGCTCGGCTGGCGTGACGTCCTTCCCGGCGCGCTTCTGACGGCGCTGCTCTTTTCGTTGGGTCGGATTCTCATCGCGCTCTATCTCACCCATACCGCCACGGCTTCGACCTTTGGCGCTGCGGCGTCGGTCGTGCTCCTGCTGCTCTGGGTCAACTACTCGTCACTGATCCTGCTCTTCGGCGCGGCCTGGACGCGGGCCCAGCTCGAGGCGCGCGGCAAGCCGATCCGCCCCCGCTCCGTCGCCGTTCGCGTACGCCGCGAGTTGCTGAATGAGGACCCCGACGCCTAGGCGCGCCGAAGTCGACCTGCGCTGCTAGACGTGAATCAGCGTTACCGAGGGCAGGTTCGACACGGCCTCGGTATCGAACCCACGCACCATCAGCACGGTCTGACCCGCCTCCGCGAGTCCGAGTTCCGACGCCAGCGTCCGGATGCGCGGCACCGGATCGTCGAGCTCGGCCGCGTCGCAAGCGACGGGAAGGGTTCCCCACAGCAGCGCGCTGCGGCGCAGGGCCTGTTCGTCCGCCGCCAGGAGGATGATCGGCGCCGCGGGGCGTTCACCGGACATCGCCCGGCCCGAGAAGCCGGTCCGACTGACCACGAAGATGGCCCGAACCATCAGGTCCCGGGACAGCTGGGCGGTTGCCCGACCGACCGCGTGGGCGTAGCCCAGCTCGTCGCCGTCGTCGAGCGTCTGCTGCAGCTGGCCGAACTGCCCGTGCGTCCACAGGTAGGCCTCGGCCTCGCGAGCGATGCGGTCCATCATCGCGACCGCTTCCCTCGGGTAGCTGCCCGCAGCACTCTCCGCCGAGAGCATCACCGCGTCCGCGCCGAGATTGACCGAGTGGGCAACGTCCGTGACCTCCGCCCGGGTCGGGCGCGGATTGTCGATCATGGACTCGAGCATCTGCGTGGCGACGATAACCGGCTGATGGCGCGCCCGCGCCCGATCGACGAGGTGCTGCTGGGCGACAGGCACGGCCTCCGGCGGCAGTTCCACCCCGAGGTCGCCTCGAGCAACCATGATGGCGTCGGTGTGATCCAGGATCGCGTCGATGCCGCTGACCGCCTCCGGGCGCTCGATCTTCGCGACGATGCGAGCGGCGCTGCCGTGGGCGTCCAGCCGCTGGCGCAGCTCGATCACGTCAGCAGCCGTGCGCACGAACGATAGCGCTACGAAATCCACCCCGAGACCCACCGCGAACTCGAGGTCCCGGAGATCCTTCTCGGTCAGGCATTGCGCACTGACGGTCGAATCCGGCAGGTTGATCCCCTTCCGTTCCGTGAGGCGACCGCCATGCACGATGCGGCAGCGAACGTCCTCTTCCTCGATGGCGAGTACCTCCAGCGTCATGAGGCCATCGGCAAGGAGCAGACGATGTCCGACCTCGACATCCGTCGGCAGGCCGGCGTACTGGGAATGCACGAGTCCCGGCTCACCCTGGACGGCCCGCGTCGTCACCATGAGCTCCTCACCGGGAATGAGGTCGATGCCACCGTCGGCGAAGGTTCCTACGCGGATCTTGGGGCCGCAGAGGTCCGCCAGCACGGCGACGTGGCGGCCGCGGCGCGCGGCCTCCTCTCGCACGCGCTGGTAGACCCGCGCGTGCGTGGCGTGCTCGCCGTGGGACATGTTGAGCCGGACGACATCGACGCCGGCGTCGAGCAGGCGACCGATCATCTCGCTGCTGTCCGATGCCGGACCCAGCGTCGCCAGGATCCGGGTGCGGCGGTATCGTAGCCGCGTCAGTTCTTGCCCCACGCTGTCGCCTCCTTGCCGGACCGGATGCCGGGTTACCCGCTAGCCTGATGCCTGGGCCGGCGCTGCTGCCGGCTCGGGAACCAGGCAGTCGTAGTACTCGATGCCGAAATCGATGAATCGACCCGACTCGCTGTCGCCGATGCCGGCCAGCGCAAACCGCTGTCCGACGGGCGCCGGCAGGTCGTCCGCCTCGCCGGAATCGTGCAGCTGTTCGTACTGTTTCCGATTGATGTCGATGCCGCCCGCGAGCGCGTCCGCCATGCCGATTCGCCCCGCTGCCTCGCGCCACTCCGGTCGCACGATGCAGGGGATGGCCTCCGCGGCATCACCGCTGCCGTATCCCATCAGCAACACCTCCCGACCGACCAGCTCTTCGCCGGTGCCGGCGGCCTCCTCGAAGCCGGCCGCAACCCAGGCCGGCAGAGCCGCCGTGTAGAGGTTGCCGACGTCACCCATCGACTCTGCGCCCAGTCCGAAGCTTTGCGCCAGCATCGCCTTCGCCTCGGGTGTCCCGCGGAAAGCCTTGAGCGCACCCATCGCCAGCGGATAGACCTCCTCGTCGATTTGCCGCGATTCGATTATCGGCGTGAAATCGGGGCTTCGCTTCAGCTCTGCGGCGCAGTCCTCGGGGTCGACGCCGGCCGTTTCGCAGGCGGCCCGGAACAGTTCGCGGTCGGCCCGCGAGCCAACGGAAAGGGCCATGAGATAGGACAGCAGCAAGCCCGACTCCGGCATGCGCCGGTAGGGACGGTGGAAGAAGGCTGCGCGGAGGTCGCGGAGGTAACCGGCCGCGTGGCGGGTTCGACGGATCAGCATGTCGCGCACCGCGTGGAGCGTGGCGTCGAGGTAGCAGGTCGTCGAGTACTTTCCGTTGAAGACGGGAAAGTCCCGGATCTGCCCGAGCACGCGCTGCTGCTCGCCCAGCATGCGCCCGATCGGCTTGCGAAAGTCCACGCGCCGGTCGTCGGATGCGCTGCCCGCCGCCTCCAGCCGCAGCTCGAGCAGCTTCGGGTTCTTCTCGACGAGCATCGCGACGGCCCCTGCGCCCTGCGTCGGCTCACCGGAGCTGCCGCGGGCGTACTCCGCCACGTCACCGCTCACGACGATCGCGAGGGGATCACCCGGTTCGAACGCGAGGAACCTGACCGCGTTCTTGAGCCCGTAGACGCCGCCGAGGCACGCGTGCTTGAACTCGGGCACCTCGCAGTAGCGGGAGATCGGCGGACGGCCGAGCCTTGCGAGCGCGCGGTTCACGAGCCCCTTCACGACCACCGTGCCGGCGGCGTTGTCGGTGCTCGATTCTGTTCCGAGGGCCAGAAAGCGGATCCGACCGGGATCGACGTCGTAGCGTTCGATGAGCTCGACCACCGCGGACGCTGCCATCGTGTAGACGTTCTCGGTCGATCCGCGGACGCGGAAGCTGGTGCCGACGACGTTTCGGATCTTGTCCCACGGCTGGTCGTACCAGTCACACCACGCTTCGAGGTCGACCCGGTAAGGCGGCAGATAGACCGCGGCGCCGCTGATGCCAATGGATTGCTGGATGCTGCTCATGCCTCTCCTTACCGGCGCCGGTCCGCGCCGAGCTGCTGTCACCGCATCGTAAGGGGGCGTCGCGCGCGCCGCAACGCCGCCGCCGCCGTATACTCAGGGGCTCACGGGAGGAGTCACGATGACGGACAAGACCATCAAGCGAGTCCAGACGGGCATGCGCATCGAACAGCGCCTGCTCAAGGTGATGAAGGGCCTGGCTGAGTACCTTGATCTGTCGCTCGGTGACCTGACCGAAGGCATCGTGCTGCATGCGCTCGACGGGAAGGACCCGTTCGGCGAGTCGACTCGGGCAAAGATCGAACAGCTACGGGCCGTCTACGACCTCGACCTGCGAGCCGAGGACAGCCACCGCTTGCACGAGGACCCATGACCAGGGGCAGCCGCCGGACGCGGGCGCCACTGCTATACTTTTTTGTCGGTGCGGAGCACCAGTCCGCCGAACGTCGGAACTGGCCGCCCATCCAATGCGCGGGAGGAGAACGACATTGATCTGGGATGCAGTCAAGAAGCAGCTTCGTTCGGTCATCGAGTGGGAAAATCCGGATCACTCGGTGCTGTTCGAGCTCTGGTCCGAGCGCGGCGACGAGATCAAGGATGCCTCGCAGCTCATCGTCAAGCCCGGCCAGGGGGTGGTCTTCCTCTACGAGGGCAAGATCCAGGGGGTGATGACCGACCCGGGCACCTACGATCTCCAGACGGCCAATGTACCGTTCGTCACGACGCTCGAGAAGTACATGCAGGCCTTCGAGAGCGAGCACAAGGTGGGCATCTATTTCTTCTGGCAGACCGAGTTTCTGAACCAGAAGTGGGGCACGGTCAGCCCGATCAAGTACCAGGATCCGGTCTATGACTTCCCGGTCGCCCTGCGCGCGTTCGGCAATTTCAGCTTCCGCCTGAGCGAGCCCGAGCCGTTCTTCGTGAACCTGCTGGGATCCCGGGAACGCTTCCTTGTCGACCAGCTGCGGCAAACCGTGGCGAACCGTATTCAGCAGCCGCTGACCGACCTCATGGCGGAATCAGGCTTCAGCTACGCCGAGATCGATCGCAACCGCGACGAGCTGGCAGCGGCTCTCGCCCAGAAGCTAGCGCCGGAGTTCGAGCGCCTGGGCCTCGAGATGACGGATTTCCGCATCGAGTCCACGAGCTTCGACGACGCCACCAACGACCGGATCGCCCGCATCGCGGACATCACCGCGGAAGCGCGGGCCGCAGAGAAGGCCGGCCTTGACTACGCTCAGTTGCAGCAGCTCGAGGCGCTCCGGGAGGCGGCTCGCAACGAGGGCGGCGCGGCCGGCGCCGGCGTCGGCATCGGCGCGGGGATCGGCCTGGGCCAGACCTTTGCCCAGTCCATGGCACCCGGAGCCGCCGGCGGCGGCGGCCAGGGCGCAGCGCCTGCGGCCGATATCGAGTCGAGGCTCGAGCGGTTGAAGTCGCTCCTCGACAAGGGCCTCATCAGCGACGCCGACTACCAGGCCAAGAAGGACGCGATCCTCAGCGAGCTATGAGCCGAAGCTTCACCTGCCCCTCGTGCGGCGCCCCCCTCGAGGTCGAGCATCGATTCTCGAGGGTGGTGATCTGTGGCTACTGCAACCAGAGCGCGAACATCACCTCGGGCGGCCTCGATCCCGCGGGCAAGGGCGCGAAGCTCGTCGGCGCGCCCTCCCGGCTCAGCATCGGCGCTACCGGGCGGATCGACGAAACCGCCTTCCGGACCCTGGGCCGCCTGCGCTACGGCTATGACGGCGGCTTCTGGGATGAGTGGTTTCTCGCGCTAAGCGACGATCGTCAGCTCTGGCTCCAGGAGGATGACGGCACGTTCACGGCTTTCGAAAAAACACCGATCACCGCCGCCCTCCCCGAGTTCGACGACGTTAGGGTCGGCCAGACCATCACGGTCAATGGCCGCTCAATCTTCATCGTCGAGCGCACGGAGGCGATGATCCTCGGCGGTGAGGGCGAGCTCTACTTCAACGTGACCCCGGGCGCCGATGTCTTCAGCGTCGACGGCTCGGCCGACGGCGAAACCTGGAGCGTCGAGTACCAGCCGGACGAGATCACCCTATCCCGCGGCACGCCCGTCGCCCACGCGGCGCTCGAGCTCGACTGACCATGGAGCTGCGCGACAAGGTCAGCGAGCTGCCGCCGGAAAAAGTCGTTGCCTACGTCAAGCGCCAGCTTTCGCTCGGCAAGATCCAACCGGTTCTCGGGCTGTTTCCCGAGATCCTCGAGTCTCACGCCGACTACGCGGAAGCACTCGAGCAGATCCACCAGCGAGCCCTGAAGAAAGAGGCGATGCTGGCCGAGACACAGCCAACGGAGCTCGACGTTTCGCAGACGACCTGCCCCGGCTGTGGCGCGGTCCTGCATCGCGCCCGGCCCGACGCCCAGGCCATCGCCTGCAGCTACTGCGGGACGCGCTTCATGCCTGCGGACCCGGCAGGAACCGCGGTGAAGACCCTGAACCCCGAGCACTACCGGCCGCGCTCGTTTCTACGCCTGGGCATGGTCGGGAGAATGGGCGAGCATCCCTGCCAGGTGGTCGGGCGGATGGTCTGGTCCGGGCGTTGCCGGGAGTGGGATAGCGAAGATCGGTCCTGGGAGTCCAACCCCTGGACCTACGAGGAATGGCTGCTGCTGACGGAGAACCGTCAGTTCTTCTACCTTTGCCACGACGACGAAGGGCTCAGTGTCGCCACCGAATTCACGCCGTCGCAGCCGAATTTCCCCGGTCGGCAGGATCGCAAGATGACGCTTGAGGCGGGCCGCCAGAGGACGGTGGACGAACACGGCGAATACGACCTGCGCTACTTCGAGGGCGAGTTTGGCTGGGTGCCGCAGGTGGGCGAACCGATCGCGACATCGGAGTACTCCTCGGGCAAGGCGCTCCTGTCGGCGGAGGCACGCCTGCATCCCGAATCCCGGGAGATCGTCGAGCTGGAGTTTTTCCGGACCATTCCCTACACGCCGAAGCGGCTGTTCCGGGCCTTCGACCGAGACCAGGAGCTGGCGGAACTCGTGCGACGGAAGCACGTGGCGGGCCAGTACCGCCGCTGGCGCTGGGCGAGCTTCGCGACGGCGACCCTGCTGGGCATCCTCGCCATCGTGCTCGGCGGCGCCGGCGACCCGGTCTACAGCGAGACCTACGACTTCAGTGCCTTCGGCGAAGACGGCATAGTTGCCGGCCCCTTCGAGCTCAGCAAGGCCGGACGCCCCCACCGGCTGGCCCTGAGCGCCAGCATCGGGGACAACAGCTGGGCCTGGATCGGCGCGGAGCTCCTCGATACGGAGCGCAACAGCATCAACGCCATGGCCGGCGACTTCTGGCGCGAGTCCGGCTACGACGATGGACACTGGTCGGAATCGGACGTCAGGGAGGAGCAGCATTTCCGCCTGACCGAGCCGGGACGCTATTTCGTCCGGATGCAGCTCGAGGCGGGCACCGCGGGGACCGGCAGGGTCAGCCTCCAGGTCTATGAGAACACGATCCTCGGACGCTACTATGTGGTGAGCGCGGTCATCGCACTGGTGCTGGGGCTCCTGCTCCTGCGCGGCGTTCGCACCGACGACCTCCTGCGAGGCCTGCCGACAACAGCATGAAACCCCTGACCCAGATCCTGATTGCCCTCGTCCTCATCGTGCTGATCGCGGTCCCCGTCCTGGGAGCGCGAAGCGGTTGGGGACTGGGAACCCAGGCGGATCAGAAGATCATTGCCGATTCCGATTCCTTCTGCCCGACCACCATGCGGGCTCCGGATGGCACCTGCCGGCGAACGGTTCGCAGCTATTACTTCGGGCGCAGCTTCATCGGCGGCGGCCCGCGTACGGGAAAATGAGCAAGCGGGGAGTGAGCATGAGAAACGCAACGTTGTCCGGCCTGGCGCTGATGGCCTCTAGCACCGCGGTCCAGGCCGCGGGGGATTTGACGGCCGACGCACTCCTTGCGGGCATCGTGTCGACCGTGATCTACAGCCTGCTCGGCATCGGTATGGCTATGCTCGGCTTCAAGATGATCGACTGGATGACGCCGGGCAACCTCCGTGAGCAGATCGCCGAGCACGAGAACCGCGCACTCGGGACAGTCGTCGGCGCGACGATCCTCGGCATCTGCATCATCATCGCCGCCGTCCTCGTCTCCTGAGCCAGCCCGAACCGCCCTCCGCGGGCCCGCTGAGCGCCGCTGACAGCGGCCTCCTGGTCGGGAGCCTGCTGATCGTCTCCGCCTGCACGCTCGTCTACGAGCTGCTGATCAGTGCGCTGTCGTCGTATTTTCTCGGCTCGAGCGTGCTCCATTTCTCCATCACGATCGGGCTGTTCCTGTTCTTCATGGGCGTGGGATCCTTCCTGTCGCGCTTCTTCCATTACGACCTGCTCGACCGCTACGTCCTGATCGAAATCCTCATCGGCCTCATCGGTGGTCTGAGTGGTGTGCTGCTCTACGCGGCCTACGCGACGACCGAGCACTACTACCTGGTCGCTCTGCTCCTGATCGCCGGAATCAGTGTTCTCGCGGGCCTCGAGATTCCGCTCGTGACGCGCCTGCTGCAGGACGCCCGGGGCCTACGCCGATCGCTTTCGGACGTCTTGGCCTTCGACTACCTCGGCGCGCTTTTCGCGGCGCTGCTGTTCCCCCTCGTACTCGTCCCCTACGTCGGCCTGCAGCGGACGGCCTTCGCCGTCGGCCTCGTGAATCTCGGCGTCGCGGGCGTCCTGCTTGCGAGGCTGTCGCCACGCCTGGGGCAGGCCGCGCCGCTGCGGCTGCTCGCCGTCGGCGTGGGTGTGATCCTCGCGCTGGGCCTGGTCTACACGAGCTCGCTCACCCGTTGGTTCGAGCAATACCTGTACCAGGACGAGATCGTCCACGTCGCCCAGACGCCCTATCAGCGCATCGTTCTGACGCAGCGAAAGAACGACCTGCGCCTGTTCCTCAACGGCAGCCTCCAGTTCTCGAGCATCGACGAGTACCGCTACCACGAACCGCTGGTTCATCTCGCCGCCGGCGCCGCCCGGCGCCTCGATGAGGTGCTGGTGCTGGGCGGTGGCGACGGCCTGGCCGTCCGTGAGCTGCTGCGCTACCCCGAGGTGGGCCGCATCACGGTCGTGGATATCGACCCGGCCGTGACCGAGCTGGCGTCGACCCACGCCATGCTGCGCTCCCTCAACGCCGGCGCGCTGCAGGACCCGCGGGTCTCCATCGTTCACCAGGACGCCTTCGAGTATCTCGAGGGTGCGTCGACGCGCTACAACCTCGTCGTTGCCGATCTGCCGGATCCATCAACGCTGGATCTCGGCAAGCTCTACACGGTCACCTTCTACCGCCTCCTGCAAGCCCGCCTCGCGGCCGACGGCGTCTTCGTGACCCAGGCCTCGTCTCCGTTCTTCGCCCGCAAAGCCTATTGGTGCATCGGCGCGACGCTCGGCGAGGTCTTCGACGAGGTCGTTCCGGTCCAGAGCTACGTCCCCGCCTTCGGCCTCTGGGGATTCCACATCGCCAGCCAGGCCTCACTGGCTTTCGAAGCCCGCCCGCTCCCGTCGGACCTCCGCTTCGCCGAGGCTGGCTATGCAGGTCGCGCCCGCCACCTGCCTCCCGACGTCGGCCCGCTGGATGTCGACGTCAACCGGCTCGAGAACCAGGTCCTGGTGCAGTACTACAGCACGGCAAACTGAACGTGTTGTCATCCGGTGCCGACAGGCCACCCTGGCAAGACCCCGCGCTGCTTCTACGTTTGCGCAACGAGAGCCAGCGAGACCACCAGCTCGCCGAAAGGCACTCCGCTGCTACGCCTCTGAAAACAAAGCTAGCGAATCTGAGCGGCTTTGAGTGGCGCGAGCCAGTCAAAGAAGCGATACGAGCCTTCCCTCTGGTCCTCGCCCCGCCCGCAGCGCGGAGCAACACTACCCGTCCCTTTTGAATCGTAAACCCTTGTTGTTCTTTGATTCGGATCGTTGCACCCCCTGAACCCGCTGCTATAACTGAACACAAGGAACACTCGGGGGAGTTACCATGGAAGACCGACGCCACGATCAACGCAGGCTCAACGTCCACGCCCTCAAGCGAGAGCTCAATGCCGATCAGCTCGCAACGCTGAACAGCCTGGAATCCTTCGGCTGGGAGCTCAAGTTCGTCCGCAAGCCGCTCTTCCAGGACCCGGTGCCCATCGTCTTCGACGACTCCCGCGAACACTTCGCGGTCCTCGAAGCCGACGGCACCCTGAACGAGGAGCCGGGGATCACGATCAGGGATTAGTGGAGCTCGCCGTGACTCTCGGACCGGGTCAGCCCAGAGCGAGCGCCGCCTGGCCGTTCACATCCAGACCGGAATGACCGACACGGTGCTCCCTGGCCCTGGCAGAAGCGCACCGCTCCCAGGCGTTTGCAGCTCGAATAGTGGCGACACGAGCCCGCACGAACGCCTGCCACAGCCCCTCCGCACATACGCTTCAACGCTTCAACGCTTCAACGCCTCTACGCTTCTGAAAACAAAGCTAGCGAGTCTGAGCGGTTTTTCGAGCACAGCTCGAAAAGAAGCGATACGAGCCTTCCCCTTGGTCTTCGCCCGGCTTGCCGGGCGGAGCAGCGATACGAGGCCACCAATTAGTCTCGCGCATACCCCATCAGCACGACTTCCGAGGTCTTCTCGAGCTTCTCGCTCGTGGCGATGGGGCCGCAGAAGCTCTTGCGGCTGTCGCCAACGCAGATCGCGGTCGGTCCGGCGATCGCGGACATGCCCGCGGTCGCGAAGCGGTCCTTGCCATTGCCGTCCCCGTCCCGGAAGGGCCGGTAGCCCAGGGCCCGGTGCGGCACCGCGGCGTCGCCGCTCTGGGTCGCGAGCAGCGCGGCCGGAACCAGGTCGCGGCCCACCACACCGATGCCGAGCTCGATCTCGCGGACGTCGATGGCATTGAGCCAGCGCACGATGCCCATCATCCAGAGCGGAGTCCGCTCGAACAGCGAGTCCGCGCAGAGCACCACGAGTTCCCCGACGCGAACCTGGAGCCGTTCGACGTCGACAAGGCGCAGGCGATAGCCGCCGAGGCTCTGGTTGAGCACCTCCGCCTCGTAGGCCGGCGGCCGTCCCTCGACCGTGTCCTGGCCGCCGAAGCGGGGGCGGTCGCGGCTCGCCGCCTCGACGAATGACGGATCGCCATACTCCCGGAGGAAGCGCGTAAACGGTCCCTCGTCTGCAAGCATGAAGTGGGCCGCGTGCAGCCCCACGAAGAGGCGCACCATGTGATGGCCCTGCAGCCGCTGGAAGGACCGCTTGCGTCGAATCCCCCAGGTTGCCAGGAGCTGGTTGATCAGATCCCGGTCGATGATCAGTGGCTTGCCGTCGTTATCCTTGAAGGACAGCTCACGCAACTGCTCCTGGGCCGTTTCCTCGACCTCGAGCAGCCAGTTCCGGAGTTCGCGTACGTCGAAGACGAGGTCGAACTTGGCCGGGACCTCGCCATCCGTGATCAGGACCGGGGGATCGTCGCCCTCGACCTCGATTTCGAAGAGTCCGGCCGCTGCCTTGTCGAGCGACACGGCGGCATTGACCCGGATCCGACGGGCCCAGAGCGCGGCGGCCTGGGCCAGCGCCCGCATCGCGCGCTGTCCGAGCCGGCTAGGATCGCTGATGCCGAAGAGCGCGATTCGCCGGAACAGATCATCGATCGACGCCGAGGTGGCGAGGCACAGATCGGACTCGATCACCCGTTCGTGCATGTCGTTCTGGCGAGCAAACGCGTAGAGCACGTTGATCTCGTTCCACACCTGCGGGGCGGCCTGCTGGTAGAGCATGCCCTGGCGATAGAGCATCTGTTCAAGGCAGGCGAGCGCGGCATGCAGGCACCGGCCGACGGCGCGCTTCTGCATAAAGCCCACGGAAGTGGAGGTGCCGACCATGTCGTAGGCCGCGAGCCGGTAGCCCATCGACAGTTCGCGGAAGAACTGCACGGCCACGCGACCGACGCGATCACGCTTCTCGTCGAGGGGGAAGGCCGTATCGCGATAGTGCCGATCAAGGACACCCACGACGGTGAGTACCGGCGAGATGGTGTGGTCGAGCATCTCCAGGCGCTGCTTCTGGGGAATCTCCGCCTGGTTCATCTCCTGCAGTGCGAGCAGCAGCTGATTACCGGCGGCGGTCATGTTCCCGAGCGGCAGCGATTCGAGCCACGCCAGGTAGCGCTTGACCTGCGCCAGCCGTGAACTCTTCTCCGGCCGGCCCTGTTCCGGGCGATGCAGGCTGAGTTTGACTTTCTTCATTGGTGCTGCGGCCTCCCCTAGCCGGAGTATTTCGTCAGTTGCCCTGCAGCCGAAATTTTTGCCTTTTCAATCATGGGCTTAGACCATAACTCGGGCATTAGAACGTCACGCTATCTGACGCCGCCGATCTCTCGCTGCCCCTGGCGGCACAGCTCGTACGATCTGCACTCGCCAGCGACACCGAGAATTCCGGCAACCGACGAAATAATCCGCCGAGCGCCGATCCAGCGTACGGATCAACGATAACGGAAAGTCGCACACCTTTGAATGAGAAGCGCGCCGCTAGCGCTTACGATTAACGAATCTTTTCAAGCGTTTGCGTTTCGCCAGCTGACGACCCGAAAGCTGGTTGCGGCGGCCCTTGAAGGGATTCTCCGACTGCCGCAGATCCAGCAGGATCGGCGTCCCCACGAGCTGGAGACGCTTGCGGAAGACGCCGGCCAGGTAGCGCCGGTAGCTGTCGGGGATCGTGTGCACCCGCGTGCCATGGATCACGATCCGGAGCGGCACGTTGCCACCGAGGTGCGCGTATCGCAGCTTGGCGGTCCGACCATGCACCATCGGGGGCTGATGGGCGTCGTAGGCACCCTGGAGAATCTCCGTGAGCCGCTTGGTGCTGAGCTGCTGGTGGGAAGCGTCGTAGGCCGCCTCCACGGCGTCCATCATCTCGCCAAGTCCGCTGCCGTGGAGCGCCGAGATGAAGACCTGCTCGGCGTAGGGGACGAAGGTCAGGCGACGATCCAGCTCCCGGCGAACGGTGTCGCGCTGTTCGGTCGGCAGGTGGTCCCATTTGTTGATGGCGATGACCAGCGGCCGCGCTGCCTTCAGCACCAAACCCAGCAGCGTGGCGTCCTGCTCGACGATTCCTTCCTGCGCATCGATGGTGACGATGATGACATCGGACTCCTCGATCGCCCGAAGCGCCTTGATCACGCTGAACTTCTCAACGCTCTCGTCCACCCGGGAGCGCCGCCGGACACCTGCGGTATCCACGAGGGTGAAATCGCGCCCCTCGTAGACCCAGGGAATCTCGATCGCATCGCGCGTCGTCCCGGGCGCGTCAAAGGCGACCACCCGCTCCTCGCCCAGGAGGCGATTCACGAGCGTCGACTTGCCGACGTTCGGCCGGCCGATCACCGTCAGGCGAATGCGCCGCTCCTGCTCGCCGTCCTCGGGCGTCGGCTCGACACCGGCCGCCTCGGCAACGATCTCACCGAGCTGCGTCGTGCCCCGCCGGTGCGCCGCGGCCACGGGCAGCACCTCCTCGAAGCCGAGCGTGTAGAAATCCGCGACGGCCACCGCCTCGTCCAGCCCATCGGTCTTGTTGACGATGATCATCACGGGCTTGCCGGCGGTGCGCAGGCGTGCGGCGATGCGCTCGTCCTCCGCCACCAGCCCCGCCCTGCCGTCGACCACGAAGAGTACGAGCGATGATTCCTCGACCGCCGCCTGAACCTGGCCCTCCGTGAGGGCGTCGATGCCCTCGGTCGCGCCCGTCAGCCCGCCGGTATCGACCAGCACGAAGTTGCCCGAAACCGTTTCGGCGATACCGTAGCGGCGATCGCGGGTCAGGCCTTCGAAATCGGCCACCAGCGCATCGCGGCTCCGGGTCAGCACGTTGAAGAGCGTTGACTTGCCGACGTTGGGTCGGCCGACGAGGGCGACGACGGGAACCATGTCGGCGCGTCAGGGTGCCGCTTCGAAGGCGGAGACCTTTCCGTCCTGGCTCTGCACGATGAGGAGGTTGCCGACGACCTGCGGCCGGACGACGAGCCCGCTGCTTCCGGCCTTCTGCCGGGCAACGAAGCGACCATCGTCCTCGGCCATCCAGTGCAGATAGCCTTCGAAGTCCCCGACCACGACCGCGTCACCGTGGTAAGCCGGGCCGGTAACGAGACGACGAACGAGCGCGTCCTGCTTCCACAGCGTACCGCCGGTGAGGCGATCGATGCCCCAGACGGCATCGTTCGAGTCCGCGACCGCCAGCTGCGTGCGCGAGACGGAGACGCCGCCAGCAGAGGACATGTCCTTCACCCAGAGCAGGCGCCCGGAGTTCGCGGTAAGGGCCGCGAGCAGTCCCTGGTAGGTGACGGTGTAGATGTCGGATGCGACCATGACCATCGCGCCGTCGATGTCGACGATGCGCTCGAGCTCGGTCCGGCCCTGGGGGGCCGAAACGGTCTGTTCCCAGACCACCGTGCCGTCGGCGATGCGCAGCGCTGCCATGCGACCGTTGTCGAAGCCGAGATACGCGTAGCCGCCGCGGAGCAACGGCTCGCCGGTGCCCCGTAACGTCAGCAGCGGCACGCTCTGGTCGTAGACCCAGGCGCGGCGCCCGGTCTCGGACTCGAAACCGAAGACGCGGCCGTCCTGGGACCGGACGATGACCATGCCATCGGCGGCCTGCGGTGCTGCGAGAATCTCCGAAGAGGTCTGGGCGCGCCAGCGCTCGGCACCGGTCACTTCGTCGAGCGCAATGACCTCACCGTCAAGCGAACCGACGAGAATCAGGTCATCGCCGAGGCCCGGACCCGCGCTGAGCGGCTCATCGAGCTCCGTGGTCCAGAGGATGCGGCCGGTCGCCGGATCGATCGATCGCACCCGGCCACCCGCGCCAGCTGCGTGAACCTTGCCGCCACGCACCGACGGTCGCAGCCCGCCAAGCGGCAGCTTCGACTTGCCGCCGACCTCCACGCTCCAGGCCCGCTTCACGGCGATCTCGGGCGTAAAGTCGATCAGCTTCGCAGGCTTGAGCTCGTCGTCACCACCGAAGAGCGAACAGCCGCTCACCAGCAGCGCGAGGAAACCCGCCGCCGCAGCCCGGATCATGTCGATCCGCCGCCGTCGCCGACGTCCGCGAGGTCGTCGTACTTCATCTGCAGGAGATTGCGGTCTCCGCCGGAATCCAGCTCGTTCAGCGCAACCTCATAGGCCTCGCGGGCCCCGGCGCGATCGCCCTGGGCCAGCAGGATGTCGCCGCGAAGCTCGGCTGCGAGGCCCTCGAAGGCGCCGCTACCGAAGCGATCCACGGTTGCCAGCGCGGCCGCGTGCTCGCCCTGGGCGAGCTGCACGCGAGCGAGCCGCAGGCCCGCCACGGACCGCAATGCCTCCGGCTGCGCGATCTCGGTCGCCCGGCGCAGATACTGAGCCGCCTCGTCGAGGTTGCCCGCATCGTTGGCCGCCTTGGCCAGCGACAGCGCCGCGAAGCCAACGAAGGCCGACCCGTCGTGGGCGGTTTCGAACTGTTGTAGGGCTTCAGGTGCGTTCTCGCCCCGGTCCAGCGCGGCCGCAAGGTCCACGTAGCTCCGGGCCGCCGCCACGCGCTGCGAGGTCTGGAAATCCTGCCAGTAGCGGAACCCGAAGAGTCCGCCGATGGCCAGGGCCACGCCCATGAGGATGGCGCCGCCGTTGTCGCGGACCCATTGCTTGACGGCTTCCGCCTGTTCGTAATCGTCTAGATATTCGTTCGCCATCGTGTGCGTCAGTGAAATCAAAAGCCCTGCATTGTAGCCCAAGCCTGGACCACGGGTAAGTCTAGATGGGTGACCCCACGGAGTTCGCAAGAAGGGTCACGATCTCGTCGAAGGGCAGCGTCGTCTGCTCGCGATCGTCCCGGAGGAACTTGACCGTGAGTCGGTCGGCGGCCAATTCATCATCGCCGACCACCAGTGCCAGCCGCGCGCCGCTCCGGTCAGCCCGCTTGAACTGTGCCTTGAAGCTGCCGCCGCCGAAGTTGCATTCCAGATGGATCGTGGGCAACGCGTTCCGCAGACGCTCGGCCAGGGCCACGCCGGACCGCTGCGCCTGATCGCCGGCGAGCACCAGGTACACGTCGGGCGCTGCCGCCGGTGGCTCGAGGCCCTGCACCCGCGTCAGCTCGACGATGCGATCCACGCCCATGGCGAAGCCGATTCCGGGCGTCGGCTTGCCACCCTGGGCCTCGACGAGTCCGTCATAGCGGCCGCCGGCACAGATCGTACCCTGCGCCCCGAGCTGGTCGGTGATCCATTCGAAAACCGTCCGCGAGTAGTAGTCGAGCCCGCGCACCAGGCGCGGGTTGACGGTGTAGGGAATAGCCAGCGCGTCGAGCACGGCCCGGACCCCGTCCAGGTGAACCCGGGATTCCTCGTCGAGGCTGGCAAGCAGCGACGGAGCCCCGGCGATCACGTCGGCAAGCGCCGGATTCTTGCTGTCGAGAATCCTGAGGGGATTCACCTCGAGCCGGCGCAGGCTGTCCTCGTCGAGGGCAGACCGGTGCTGCTCCAGGTACGCGACCAGCGTCGCGCGGTAGGCCGTGCGGCTCTCGGGGGTTCCCAGCGAATTGATCTCGAGGCGTACGTCGCTGAGCCCGAGCGCACGCCACAGCCGCGCCAGCATCGCAATCTGCTCGGCGTCGATGTCCGGTCCCGACTGACCGAAGGCCTCGGCGCCGATCTGGTAGAACTGACGGTTGCGCCCGCGCTGGACGTTCTCGCGCCGGAACATTGGCCCGCTGTACCACAGGCGGGTGACGTGGCCCTGGAGGAGACCGTTCTGGATCGCCGCGCGGACGGTGCCCGCCGTACCCTCCGGTCGCAGCGCCAGATGATCGCCGTTGCGATCCTCGAAGGCATACATCTCCTTGGCGACGACATCGGTCGTCGAACCCATCGCGCGAGCGAACAGCGACACCTGCTCGAGGATGGGCAGCCGTAGCTCCGCATAGCCATAGCCATCAAGAAGGTCGAGCGCCGTCCGCTCGACCCAGTGCCATCGAGATACTTCCGCGGGCACGATGTCGTACATGCCCTTGACGCGCTTGCTGGCGCTCATGTGATGTTCCTGCGAGAGGGGACTGCTGGGAGGTCAGCTGTCGTCGTCGGACGACGGCAGCTGGAAATCGGCGACATCGCGGTCGATGTGCGGCGACAGATCGAACGGCTCGCCATCGATCGCCGCCACCACCGCGTGTGCATTGCCCATGCGGGCGTCGATGCCCTCGCCAAGGGGCAGCCGGTGCGTGGTCCCGGCAGCCTGCGTGCCGAACAGGAGCCGCCGGCCACTGGCATCCCGGATGTCGACCCAGACATCCTCGCGGAGCGACAACTCCAGCACGGCCTCGAGTCGCGCCGCTTCCGGGGGCTCATCGGCGACAGCCTCGGTGTCCACCGGCAGGGCCTCGGCCTCCGCCGCCGTGTCGGCGGGCACCTCGAAGCCGGTCGCGAAGCTCGGCGCCGCCGCAGGGAGCGGCGAATCAGCGCGCTCGCGACGCGTCGTCAACCCCGTCATCGATGCGATCATCGGTACCGGATCCGCCACTTCCGTGCCGTCCGGGGCCTCGACGTCGGTCGCCGCAGGTGCATCGGCGGTTGCCCCGACGACCTCAGCAGCCTCCTGCGCATCGAACAGGGAGCCATCGAACGCGCGAATCACGATCACGAGCGCCGGAATAGCGATCAGAGCGGTTGCGATCGAATAGCTCACAGCGCGACGATATCCCTGCATCCGCTGCGGGCGCGCGCGGGCGAGTGCCGGCATCTCCTCAGTCTGTTCGACGGCCTGGAGCGACAGCTGCTCGATCGCGTCGGACACGTCAACATCAACCAGGCGCCCATAGGAGCGCAGGTAGCCCTTGAGATAGACCGGAGCGCCCAGGACCGCCCAGCGGCCGGCCTCGATGTTGCGCACCGACGTCACCGTAAGCTTCAGCTCGGCCGCGACGGCCTCGATGGAGCGATCCCCGGCCTCGCGCGCATCACGCAGCGCGACGCCGAGGCTCTCAGCGATGCTATCGAACAGATGGGTGGTCTCGCTGCTCATGTCCTATTCCGAGTTCTGACTGCTGGGCCGCCGCCCCGCGTCAGGAAACAGCCGCTTCAGGCGGTCTTCGTATTGCTGGATCCCTTCCTGATTGTCGAGCGCCCGCTCGATCTCGATGCCCAGCTCGAGCGATTCCGGCAGTGGCGCTGCCGCCGATTCGTAGCGCTGCAGAAACGCACGCGCCCGAAAGGCATCGCCCTTTGCCAGGAGCAGCCGCGCCATCAGGAACAGCGCGTCGCCGAAGGCCGGATCGACCTCGAGCGACTGCCGGTAGAACAGCTCGGCCTGTTCGACGTCACCGTCGCCTTCCCAGCAGACGCCCGCGTTCGTGAGGGCCGCGGCGGGGGTTGCGTAGAACGGATCCCGGACGGCCCGCACAAGGTGATCAACGCCTTCTTCGACCTCGCCCGCCTTGCACAGGAACACCCCGTAGTTATTGAGGGCCTGCCCGGACTCCCCGTCGAGCTGCACCGCCCGACGGTAGTGTTTGCGCGCTTCCGCTTCGTTGCCGATGCGCTCTTAGATGATGCCGGCAAGCGTGTGCGCTTCGGGCGAAGACGAGTCGAACTCGAGCGCACGCTGGACCTTCTCCAGCGCGACCTCCGTGTTGCCCTGGTTGAAATAGCCGGAAGCCAGGGAGACGTTGGTCCGCGCCGCGGCGGCTCGTCGTTCACCAGCCTCCTCGCGCGTTTCGTTAGCCCGCTGGCCCGAATTTGCACAGGCGGAGAGCAGAACGATCAGCAGCGCCGGCAGCAGTCGTCTCACGCCATCGCCTCCCCGCTCAAGGTTTCGATCCGCAACCGGTGCCGTTCCTGACGACGGGTACGATCCTGGACGCGCCCGACGAGCTGGCCGCACGCCGCGTCGATATCGTCCCCGCGGGTCTTGCGAACGGTCGCCACCAGCCGGGATGCCATGACGATCTCCTGGAATCGGCGGATGCGCTCCGGCGATGACCGCCGGTACTGGGTGCCCGGGAACGGGTTGAAAGGAATCAGGTTGAGCTTCGACGGCACGGTGTGAAGGAGCTTCACGAGCGCGCGCGCGTGCTCGGGCTCGTCGTTGACGCCGTCGATCAGCGTGTATTCGAAGGTGACCCGGTTTCGCGTGCCGCGCACGTAGCGCCGACAGGCCTCGAGCAGCTCCGCGATCGGATACTTCTTGTTCAGCGGCACGAGCTCGTTACGCAGTTCGTCGAACGGCGCGTGCAGAGACACGGCAAGGCTGACGTCGATCTCCTCGCGGAGCCGATCGATCATCGGCACGAGGCCCGCGGTGCTAAGCGTCACGCGCTTCCCGGCCAAACCGAAGGCAAAGTCGTCGCGCATGAGCGACATGGCCGAGATCACGTTGTCGAAGTTCATGAGCGGCTCTCCCATGCCCATCATGACAACGTTGGTGATCCGGCGGTTGTTCGGATCGTGCCCGAGCGCGCGAGCGGCGGCGTAGACCTGGCCGATGATCTCGGCCGTCGACAGGTTGCGATTGAAGCCCTGCGTCGCGGTCGAGCAGAAGGAACAGTTCAGAGCACAGCCGACCTGCGAACTCACGCACAGGGTGCCGCGGTCCCCCTCGGGGATGAACACGGTCTCGACGGCATTCTTGCCGGCCAGCCGGATCAGCCACTTGCGCGTGCCGTCCTCGGAGCGCTGCTCGGTGATGACCTTGGGTGGCCGAATCTCGGCGACGTCGGCA
>JBCCZC010000022.1:0-24794 GCA_039188505.1 Pseudomonadota bacterium
CGCCAGACCAGAAGCGCCGCCATCGGCACAGCGGCCGTGACGAGCGCGACCAAGGCAAGCTTGGCGGATCGTTTCAGCACGACGTGCGACCGGGCGAGCGAATCAGCCGTACTTCGCCGTCATGTGCGCCCAGGAGGCGCCAATCAGCTCTCCAAGCACCGATCGGTCGACGTCGTCCAGCTTTTTCATGTAGAGGCATGACTTCCCCGTCGAGAACGTCCCCAGGCGAGCCAGCAGCTGCTCGTGGCTCGCGAAGCCACCCATGATGTAGAGCGACAGGGCCTGCTTGCGTGGCGAGAAACCGACTTTCATGAAGTCACCCTCACGGCCGCTTTCGTAGCGGTAGTGGTACTCGCCGAAGCCCACGATGCTGCTGCCCCACATGCGCGGCTCCTCGCCGGTAATGTCGCGCATCATCGCCAGCACCTCCAGCGCATCAGCCCGGCGCTGATCATTGTTGACATTTTCGAGAAAGTCTTGGACTGCCGCGCCCGTGGGCACGGTCTTGTTGCCAGCCATTGGCGTCACCCCTGTACGGCGCCAGATCGGTCCATCCTAACCCGAAAATCACGTCCGTTCCGTCGGCCCGCGATTCCACAGCCCGGCCGGGGGGCGCGCTATTTCCCCGGCACGGATGAGGGTGCGCGCGGCGGCGACGTCGTCGTCTTGCTACCCACCCTGTCGGCTCCGGCAGGTGCTCGACCGCCGACGCCCGGCGACGAGCGCCGGGTCCCAGATGGTCGACCGAATACAGCAGTTGCGCGCGCCACCGTTGGGGCAAAAGCCGGCAGCTGACGCAGCATCCGGGCCGGGCATTGTGGCGTGGCCTTCACTGATCCGGGCTATGCTGCGCGAGGGAATTGACGGGAGTCCGCTATGAAACGCGCTTTCGCTATTGCGTCCATGTTTGCCGCCAGCGTCGCCTGGGGGCAGGACGTCAGCTTCAAACACACAGAGATCGTCGACGGCCTGTACGTCATCGAAGGCGTCGGGGGCTTTGGCGGTGGCAACATGGGGCTTTCGGTCGGCGAGGACGGCGTGGTCCTGATCGACGACAGCGTACCGCCGCTGGCCGAGAAACTGGTCGCCGCGATTGCCGAGATCACTGATCAGCCGGTCGATTTCGTGGTCAATACGCACGTGCATGGGGACCATATCGGCGCCAACGAGCTGCTGGCCGCAAGCGGCACGACCGTCGTCGCGCACGACAATATTCGCAAGCGGCTCGTCGAGAACGGCATTCGCGTTGGTGGTGCGCAGCGACCTGCGCCCAAGGGCATGCTGCCAGTGCTCACCTTCTCCGATGCGGTGACCTTCCACCTCAATGGCCACGAAGCCTACGTCTTCCACGTCGAGCGTGCCCATACGGACGGTGACGCCATCATCCACTATCGCAGCATCGACGTGATCCATTCGGGAGACGTGCTTTTCAACGGCATCTTCCCGTTCATCGACCTCGACAACGGCGGCACGGTCGATGGCTTCATCGCGGCACAGGAGCGCATCGTCGCGACCGCAGGCCCGGACACGCAGATCATTGCCGGCCACGGACCGATGGCGACCAGGGACGACGTGCAGGCGTCCATCGACATGCTCAAGACCGCGCGCTCGCGCGTCGCCGAACACATGGCTGCCGGCAAGTCGGTGGACGAGATCGTGGCTGCGGACCCGCTGGCAGACTACGAGAGCTGGAACTGGCAGTTCATCACCGCCGAACGCATGGTGCGCACGATCCATCGCTCCCTGAGCGAATAACACGATCGCAGCCTGATACTGCGTCAGACGCCGGCGCAGCAGATTCAGCTACATCTAACAGGATTCCGAAAAAAGCCCCCCCGGGAGGCCAGTGGTTGGCGCTTCCCGGGGAGACGGAGGGGACTGGTGAGGGCGCTCGGGCCGCTCCTGTTGTGAGTAGAGCAAGGCGCGTGCCAAAAACCTGAATCAGTCTTCATGATTCGTCAGATTCTCAGTAAAATCCTGTTTTTGATGAGAATTCTTTCACGGCCGCCGTCGCGGCGGGAAAGCGGTGGAGCGTTCTCGCACGAGAGTACTGCACCATTCTCGACAGGCATGCACCGCTAGCTGCACAAGCTTGGGGCAAGCCGTGCCTGGCCACGTCCGATGGCGGTTGCGGATTGTCTGCGAACAACCCGTTCGCCGTACCCGGGCATCACGCAATTCGCGCTATGCTCATTGCATGCTGGAGCTTCATGACCACGATGATCGGGATCTGGACGACCTGCGCGGCTGGTTCCTCGATCACCCATCCGCGATCCGCTGGGGCGGTCCGCTCATGCGCTGGCCGCTCACGCCCGACAGCTTCGAGGAAGATCTCAAGCTCGACTTCGTGCGCACCCGGGTGGCGCGGGAAGAAGATGGCAAGCTGCTCGCCTTCGGTCAGTACTACCGGAAGCTGAATCGCTGTCATCTCGCGCGGATTGCCATCGCGCCGAGCGCCCGCGGGCGCGGTCTCGGGCGATCCCTGGTCCAAGCGCTGATGACGGATGCCAAGGAGCAGCTACAGCTCGACGCCTGCTCGCTCTACGTGCTGGCCGACAACACGCCGGCGGTTGCGTGCTATCGGGCCTGCGGGTTCGAGTTCGCGGAGGATCCGGAGCCGCAGCCGGCGCTCCCGGACTGTCTCTTCATGGTCGCCGAACGGCGCGCGGTGTCAGCGGCGTAGGAACAGATTCTTCGCCACGTGCCCGGCGATGGTGGGGTTTTCCCGCAGGCGTCGAGACGAATACGCGAACCCGTGTTCGCCGAAGGGCACATAGACCCGCAGCGGATGGCCCGCATCGACCAGTTCGTCCCGCAGCCGCTCGGCGACGCCGAGCAACATCTGGAATTCGTAGCGCCCTCGCGGCACGGCCATCCGCTCGAGCGCTGCGAGCGCATCCCGTACAAGGGCCGGGTCGTGCGTCGCGATGCCCAGCTTCTCGCATCCGCCCGCGAGCAGGGCTTCGAGCAGCTGGCGGAAAGAGGCGGCAACGTCTTCTCGCCGCGTGAAGGCGATCTCCGCGGGCTCGATGTAGATGCCCTTGCAGAGTCGAAGATGCGCCACGCCCTCGGCCAGCAATGCGGCGACGTCGTCCGAGGTCCGCCGGAGACAGGCCTGGAGCACGGTGCCGACCCGCGGGTAACGGGACCTGAGCTCTCGGTAGATGTCGAGCGTGACATCGGTGACGCTCGAGTCCTCCATGTCGATGCGCACGAAGTTGCCCCGATCTTCTGCCCGAGCAACCAAGTCGGCCATGGTTCTCCGGCACAGTTCCTCGTCGAAACGCAGACCCATCTCGCTGAGCTTGATGGAGACGTTGCAGTCGAGCCGCTGCTCGGCGATGAGATCAAGTGCGCGGCGATACAACGCGGCGGCCTCTGCGACCTGGTCCGGTCGCGAGACGTCCTCGCCCAAAACGTCCAACGTCGCGCAAACGCCGCGCTCGTTGAGGTGCTTGACGGTCGCGAGGGCGTCAGCGAGGGAAACGCCAGCGATATAGCGCCGCGAGATCCGCCAGACCAGCGTGCGCGGCATGAGTGGCAGCGCGGCAACCATCGCAGCATTCAGAGGATTGCGGCTCATCTGTCGAGCTCCCCGAAATCCTGATCCCAGTCTGTTGGTAGTTGCGGCTGGGAGGATTGATCCCGATCATGGCTGGGTGGGGCCGGGCAGGTAGGCTCCCACGGTATGCGAGGAGGGGATCCGTGATGCTGGAAATGCGACCGAACTGCGAATGCTGTGATTGTGACCTGCCGCCGGATTCGACGGAGTCCGTAATCTGCTCGTTCGAGTGCACCTTCTGCCGGGCCTGCGCCAGCGAGCATCTCGGTGGCAGCTGTCCCAACTGCGGCGGCGATCTCGTGAAGCGGCCGCGGCGACCGCTAGCGGCGCTCGAGCGGTTTCCCGCGTCGACGAAGCGGATTCTTCGAACTGACGGCTGCGCCGCCTAGCCTCAGGCCTCGGGAAACTCCAGCACCACCTTGCCGCGCGCCCGGCGCGAAACGATGGCGTCGAAGGCAGCCAGGTAGTCCTCGAACGCATAGCGCTCCGTTACCTGCGGCGCGATCCGACCGTTCACGAGGAGATCGAAGAGCTCGACGATGTTCTGCCGCCCGAGGGACGGATCCTTCGCCATCCAGGTACCCCACCAGACCCCGATGATCGACGCTTCCTTCAGCAGCGCGATGTTCGCCGGAAACTGCGGAATGGTACCGCTCGCAAAGCCGATGACGAGGTAGCGTCCCTGCCAGGCCAGGGAGCGCAGGGCCGCCTGGGCCTGATCGCCGCCGACGGGATCGTAGACCACGTCCACACCGCGGTCGTCGGTCAGTTCGCGGACCCGGTCCCGCAGCGACTCCTCCGCGTAGTTGATGCCGTGATCGGCCCCGGCTTCAGCTGCGAAGGCGAGCTTGTCTGCGGAGCTTGCTGCGGCAATCACCGTCGCGCCCATGGCCTTCGCCAGCTGCACCGCGCTGACGCCGACACCGCCCGCCGCACCGAGTACCAGGACCGTCTCGCCCGCGGCCAGCCGGCCAAGCTGGCGATAGGCGTGGTACGTGGTCCCGTAGGTCACGGAAAACGCGGCGGCCGTCGCGAAATCGACGCCTGGCGGGATCGGCATGGCGCGAGCCGCATGGACCGTGCAGGTCTCCGCGAAGGCGCCGAGCGTGGGCAGCGCGATCACGGAATCGCCCTCACGAAACCCCCGGGCGCCTTCGCCGACGGCGGTGACGATCCCGGCGGCCTCGCTGCCGGGCACGAACGGCGGCTGCGTCTTGACCTGGTACTCGCCGCGGATGACGAGGTTGTCCGGGAAGTTCAGGGCCGCGGCCCGCACAGCAACCTGGATCTCGCCGGGTCCGGGCGTCGGCGTTGGCAGATCCTGGATCGCCAGCTTCTCGGCGGGGCCGTGTTCTGTGCAGACGAGGGCGCGCATGTGGATTCTCCGGCGAAAGACGGCGGTAGCCTAGCAGAACGCCGCACCGCGCCGCAGACGATTCCTGCATGTCGCGCCGCTACAATGCCCGCCCATGAATCTCGAAGACATGCGGCGGGACTACACCCGCGGCGGACTCCAGTCGGAGGACCTGGCCGCCGACCCGATCGAACAATTTCGCGGCTGGCTCGACGTCGCCATCGACGCTCAGGTGAACGACGACCCGACAGCGATGACGATCGCGACGGTCGACGCCGACGGGCACCCGAGCCAGCGGATGGTTCTTCTGAAGGGGTTCGATGAGCGCGGCTTTGTCTTCTACACGAACCACGGGAGCCGCAAGGCGGCGCAGATCGCCGGCAATCCCCGCGTCTGCCTGCACTTCGGCTGGCTCGAACTCGAACGCCAGGTGGTGATCTGGGGAACGGCGGAGCGGCTTTCGATTGCGGAATCGACCAGCTACTTCGTCAGCCGCCCGCGCGATTCTCAGCTGGCTGCCTGGGCATCGGAGCAGAGTCGCGGCATCGGCTCGCGGAAACTGCTCGAGGCGGCGTTCGAGCAGGTCCGGCGACGGTTCTCGGAGGGAGAGATTCCGCTGCCGTCGTTCTGGGGGGGCTACCGGGTGAAGCCCAGTCGCGTCGAATTCTGGCAGGGGCGCGCGAACCGTCTGCACGACCGGTTCCTCTACTCGCGCACGGAGACCGGCTGGCGCATCGAACGCCTTCAGCCGTGAACCCGTCGGGCTGAAGCCCAGGCGATGTCGATCCGGGTCGGCCGCGGCTTTGGCCGCCGGCATGCTCCTGTAGGTCGGGGTCGAGCCACGTTCGGTCGGCTGCGCCTCTGAGTTAGGATCGGGCGTTCGTGAGGGGAGGGCACCATGAAATCAATCATCACCGCTCTGGGCACCATGTTGATCGTCGCCGCGGCGTTCGCCGAGGACGAACCGGGTGCGGACCGCCGGGCGCGCGTCTGGGACCTGAAGATCCTCGAGGAGACCTTCGGCTACGGGCCCGACACGCCAGCGGCCGTGCCCTGGGAAGACCTGATCCAGGGCTGCCCGAAGCGGGACTGCATCCCGGCGATCGACGCCCCCACGTTCGTCGACGCGGCCGGCGTCGACTACCTGCTGGACGACGATCTCGTCATGGGAGTGGACCTGCACGGCACCGCGCGGGCCTATCCCATCCGCATCCTGCTGCATCACGAGGTCGTCAACGACCGGATCGGCGCCACCGCCTTTGCGATCACCTACTGTCCCCTGTGCGGCTCCGGCGTAGCCTTCGATCGCAGCATCGACGGGAAGGAAACGACCTTTGGCGTGTCCGGTGTCCTGCACGACAGCGATCTCGTGCTCTACGATCGCGCTTCGGAGACGCTGTGGCAGCAGATCACGGCGGAAGCCATCATGGGCCCGCATCTCGGCGCGACGCTGGCCACGATACCGATGAGCATGACCACCTGGGCCGAGTGGCGCGGGGCGCATCCGGACAGTGAGGTGCTGTCCCTTGCTACGGGCCACGACTACGACTACCGAGGCCGGAACCGTTTTGCCGAGTACGACGAATCCGACCGGATCGTCTTCCCGGTTGGACACATCGACCGGCGGATCCACCCCAAGACCTATGTCTACGGAGCGGAAATCGGTGCGGTGTCAGCGGCGGTGATTGCCGGCACGCTGGACGAGGACCGCTCCGTTGCGGTCACGATCGCCGGCCGGGGCGCGGAGTTCGTCATGGCACCGGGGGGGCTGGTGGAACTGCGGTTCATCGGTACCGGCGAGGTTCATACTGCCCATCGCGTGTTCTGGTTTGCCTGGGCGAACTTCCACCCGGATACGGCACTGGTCGGCCAGCGCGAGCGATCGGTCGGAGACTAACTCGTCATGGCCGGCGGTGGTCCGGTCGAAGCGGGCGCAGGGCGCTTCGCTGACGGGGAGTCCGACAAGCGGCGCTACCGGCGGCCGGTGAACCAGCCCTTGATGACGTCACTGAACGTGTCGTTGTTGTAGTCGGTCAGCTCGCCCGCATCGAGATACATGCCGTGGCCATCCGGGCAGGCCTCGTACCAGATATGCGTCTGCTCGTCGTCGGAGACCTTGTCCATCTGCTTGCCGCACTTCGGACAATCGATGTCCTCGAGCTTGTTGTGCTTCCGACCGACGGCGCTGTTGCCCTCGTCGATGACGTCGGCCATGTAGGTGTTCTTCAAGCGCGACATGTCCTGCGGCTTGAGCCAGATGCCCGCGCAGCCCGTGCAGCGATGCACGACGCGGTCACCTTTGCCGTACTTGAACGGAGCCATGTCGGAATTGCATTTCGGACATTCCATGAAATCGCTCCCCTGCCGGTCCTCAGAGATCTTCAGTATCCCAGAATCCGACATGCGGCGCCCCGGCCGGAGGTCAGTCTGTGGCTCTTCTTGTAACGCAGGCGCAGGTCGAACGGCCGCCGAGGTTGCCTCAGACGGTGCGGCTCAGCGGATTGCGCGCATCGATGTCGGGCGTCCTCGGCGGGCACTGGTCCATGCCCTGCAGCGCCGCGAGATCAGGGTGCGACCGTCGCCGGTCCTCGGGGCGCGGACCGCAGAATGAGCAGCATGTGGTCTCGAAGCGACGCCACGACCTGCCGGATCGTGATCGCCTCGGGATTGACCAGCCACTGGTAGCTCAGTCCGAAGAGGGCAGAGGTGAAGTGCAGGCTGAAGTGCTCGGGATCCACGGTCGCCGGTACCTCCCCCGCGTGCTGCGCCTCGATCACGAGCCGCGCGATGTCCTTCCGGGCCTGTTCGTGAAAGTTCCGCAAGCTCTCGCGCATGGGTGAGGACGAGCCGACCGATTCAAACCAGAGAACGTAGAGGACGCGCGCGTCATCGGGGAAGCGTTCGGCGTAGGCCACCATCGCGTCGAGCCGGGACAGCAGGGCCTCCAGGCCACCCTTGCCAACCTCGGCGTCCCGGAGCTCCGTCGTCCAGTCGGCCAGGCAACGCTCGGTCAGCCGGAGGAATAGCGTCTCCTTGCTGCCGAAGCGCGCGTTGGCGAGGCCGCGACTATAGCCGGCGCGCTCCCCGACGGCCTTAAGCGTCGTGTTGAGCGTCCCGACCTCGAGGATCAGCGCCTCGGTGGCGTCGAGCATCAACCGATCCGACCGGTCGGTGCGCTCGCGCTGGGTTCGCCGCGGGACGGCTCCGGGCTTCGGCTGGTTGCTGGCTGTGGGCATCGATGCTTGCGTCTCCGGTGGGGCGAGCTTAGAGTATTTGCTTGTCGCAAACAAATAAATTGCCTACACGCATGAGTACCTTCGGGAGCAACGGCACCGTCGCGGTTGGCGAGCAGGACGGGATCGCCATCGTCAGTCTTCGCCGCGAAGCGCAACGAAACGCGATGAACGGCGAGCTGATCGACGGGCTGACCGAAGCCGCAGAGTCCCTCCGGAGCCGGGTCGACGCGTTCGCTGTGGTGTTCCGCGCCGACGGCGAGCATTTCTCGGCCGGCGCCGATCTGGATGACCTCGAGAGCTTCTTCGGCGACCGGTCCGTCCTGGTGACGCGGCGCGAGGCTGAGCGGGGTGCCCGGCTGCTCCGCGCGATTCGAGAGATCCACCAGCCGACGATCTGTGCGGTCCGGGGCGTTGCTATCGGGGCCGGCGCCTGCATCCCGGCCGCGTGTGATTTCCGGGTGGCCGCCAAGGATGCGCGCATCGGTTATGCCGAGGTCCGCATGGGCATGAATCTCATGTGGCACGCCATCCCCGATCTGGTCGGCCTGGTCGGTCCCGCGCGGGCTCGCCAGATGGCGATGTCGGGCAGACTGTTCGACGCCGATCGGTTGGCGCAGTGGGGCTTTCTCGACGAGACCTGCCCGGCGGATGAGCTCGACGACCGCGCCCTGGCCTGGGCTCGGGAATACGCATCGCTCCCGCCGCTTGCGGTGCAGATGATCAAGCGCAGCATCAATCGCTACGCCCAGCCGCTGGGGGAGGCCGTCATGCACATGGACGCTGACCAGTGGACGCTGGCCACGATGACCGAGGATTTCCGCGAATGCGTCGACGCGGCGCGTGAGAAGCGTGCCCCCCGGCCGACGGGACGCTGACGGCAGGCTCGAACTTGAGGAGAACGAGATGATGGACGTCAGGGACTGGATCGCGACGCACGCGAATCGTACGCCGGATGCGCTGGCTCAGATCGACCACGCCACCGGGCGACGGTTCACCTACGCCGAGATGCACGAGCGCGTGGCCCGCATTGCGGGGCACCTCCGGGAGACGGTCGGCATCGGTGTCGGCGACGTCGTCGCCGTCCTCGGGAACAACTCGAGCGACATGCTCGACATCGACTTCGCGTGCGGGCGCATCGGCGCCATCTTCCTGCCGATGAACACGCGGCTCGCGGCGCCGGAGATCGCTTTCCAGCTCGACGATGCACGGCCGCGGGTGCTCTTCGTCGGTGATGGCTTCGACGCGATCGCGAGCGAGGCCGTCGACCAGGCCGACGTGACGCCGACGACGGTCCGCTTCGGCACGAAGGCGAGCGAGCCGAACCTCGAGAGCCTGATCCGCGAGGCGCCGCGGCTGGTCGCGGTGGAGCGGCGAGAGCCGGAAGACGGCTGGACACTGATCTACTCGTCGGGCACGACCGGGCGTCCGAAGGGAATCCTGCACACGCATGGCGGCGTTACCATGCAGGCCTGCGGCAACGCGGTGCCGCTGGGCCTCGGGCGCCGGGCGTGCAACCTCACCATCCTCCCCCTGTTCCACATCAGCGGGCTGAACGTCTTCGCCCACGCGGTGTTCTACGCGGGCGGCACCCAGGTCACCATGGAGCGCTTCGATCCGTTGGAGGTGCTGCGCGTGCTTTCAGATCCCGCGTACGGCGTGACGCACTTCACCGGGGTGCCGACCATGTTCGAGATGATGGCCCAGTTGCCGGGATTCGGCGCGGCCGATCTCGGTTCTGTCGAGGGCGCATTCGTGGGCGGTGCGCCATCGACGGAGGCGCTGCTCCGCACCTACGCCGACAAGGGCATGCCGCTGATGCAGGGGTACGGCCTGACCGAATCCGGTCCGACGCTGACCGTACTCGACGCGGAGGACGGTATCCGGAAGATCGGGTCCGCCGGCAAGCCGATGATGCACGTTGATCTGCGCGTGGTGCGTCCGGACGGCAGTGACGCAGCCAGCGACGAGATCGGCGAGATTCTTGCCCGGGGCCCATCGGTCATCACCGCATACTTCCGGCGGCCCGAAGCGCAGCAGACCAGCTTCGAGGGCGGCTGGCTGCGCACCGGTGACATGGGGTATCTCGACGACGAGGGCTTCCTGTTCATTTCCGATCGGAAGAACGACATGTTCATCTCGGGCGGCGAGAACGTGTACCCGGCCGAGGTCGAGAACTGCATCGCCGCGGTCGACGGCGTGGCGCAGGTATCCGTCATCGGCGTGGCGGACGAGAAGTGGGGAGAAGTCGGTGCCGCCTGCGTTGTTCTGCGCGCGGACGCCGCGCTCACCGCCGACGAGATCATCGCCGCCTGCAATGGTCGAATCGCCCGCTACAAGATTCCCAAGCACGTTTATTTCCTTGATGCCCTGCCGATCGGGGGCACCGGCAAGGTGCTGAAGCGTGCCCTGCGGGCGCAGCTCGGACAGGATTGACGGTCCCGACGTCGATGATCCGAAGCGGCTTGCATGACGCGCGCCGTGCGGGAGGCTATACTGGTTAAATAATCAGTATCTTCCGTGTAGCCATGACCCGTTTCCACCCCGCCGTTTCGGCCTGGTTCGAGAAGGCCTTCGAGGGGCCGACCCCGCCCCAGCGGGACGCCTGGCCCGCCATCAAGCGGGGCGAGGACGTGCTGATTGCCGCGCCGACCGGTTCCGGCAAGACCCTGGCGGCGTTCCTGGCCTGCATCGACGACCTGGTCCAGGAAGCGGTGGATGGAGACGCGACCGGCCTCCCCGAGGAGGTGCGCGTGCTGTACGTGTCCCCCCTGAAGGCGCTGTCCACAGACATCCGGGAAAACCTCGGCGAGCCGCTGGCCGGCATCGAGACCGTCCTCGAGGAGCGCGGCGCCCGGACGGCGGGCATCACGGTCGCTTCCCGCACGGGCGACACGACCACGGCGGAGCGCAATCGCATGAAGCGCTCGCCGCCACACATCCTGGTCACCACCCCGGAGTCGCTGTTCATCCTGCTGACCTCCGACTCTGGGCGCACCATGCTCTCCACGGTCCGGTCAGTCATCGTCGATGAGATCCACGCCATGGCGGGCTCGAAGCGGGGCGCACACCTGCTACTGTCCCTGGCTCGTCTCGATGCCCTGGTCGGCGAGCGTCCCCGTCGCGTCGGGCTTTCCGCCACGCAGAAGCCGATCGACGCGATGGCGCGGTTCCTCAACCACGGACATCCTTGCACCGTCGTCGACTCGGGGCATGTTCGCCACCGGGACCTTGCGCTTGTCGTGCCGGCTTCACCCCTCGCGCCGGTTCTGGCGAACGAGGTCTGGGAGGAGATCTACGCGCGCCTCGAAGCACTCATTCAGGACCACGGGACAACGCTCATCTTCGTCAATACGCGCCGGCTTGCCGAGCGCGCTGCCAGGCATCTGGCCGAACGGCTCGGCGAAGACGCCGTGACCGCGCATCACGGGAGCCTCGCGAAAGAGCATCGCCTCGACGCGGAGACCCGCCTGAAGCAGGGGCGGCTCCGGGCGCTCGTTGCTACGGCTTCACTGGAGCTCGGAATCGATATCGGCGACGTGGACCTGGTCTGCCAGCTCGGTTCGCCTCGATCCATCGCCGGGCTCCTCCAGCGCGTGGGTCGCTCCGGCCACGCCGTCGCTGCCACGCCCAAGGGCCGGCTCTTTCCCCTCTCCCGGGACGATCTGGTCGAGTGCGTGGCGCTGCTCGATGCGGTGCGCCGTGAGGAACTGGACGAAATCACGATTCCCCGGGCGCCGCTCGACGTGCTCGCGCAGCAGATCATCGCCGAGGTGGCCGCGCGCGAATGGGACGAGCGCGAGCTGTTCGAGTGCTTCACATCGGTCTACAGCTACGCGGAGCTGGACTTCGACCGGTTCCGTGCGGTCGCGGCGATGCTTGCGGAAGGTTTCGCGACCCAGCAGGGCCGGCGCTCGGCGTATCTCTACCGGGACGGGGTTCACGGGCGGCTGCGCGCCCGGAAGTCGGCGCGGCTCACCGCCTTGTCGAACGCGGGCACGATTCCGGATCAGTTCGATTACGAGGTGGTGCTTCGACCGAGGGACGTGCGCGTCGGCACGCTCAACGAGGATTTCGCCTTCGAGAGCATGCCAGGCGACGTGTTCCAGCTCGGCAACGCGGCCTATCAGGTACTCAAGGTCGAATCCGGCAAGGTCTTCGTGCAGGACGCCGGGGGCATGGCGCCAACCCTGCCGTTCTGGATCGGGGAGGCGCCGGGGCGCACCGACGAGCTTTCCTTCGCCGTGTCCCGGCTGCGCTCCGCCTTCGACGAGAAGCTCGCGACCGGCCGCGCCGACGCACTGGATCTGGCCAGGGACGAATTCGGCCTGCCGGACGCAGCGGCGGAGCAGCTCGTCGACCACCTCGGGAAGGCGAGCGCCGCCCTCGGCGGTCTGCCGACCCAGGACCGGATCGTACTGGAACGATTTTTCGACGAGAGCGGCGACATGCACCTCGTCATTCACTCGACCTTCGGGTCGCGCATCAATCGCGCGCTGGGTCTCAGTCTGCGGAAGCGCTTCTGCCGCAAGTTCAATTTTGAGCTACAGGCGGCCGCGCTTGAGGACTCCGTGGTGCTCTCGCTCGGGCCGACTCACAGCTTCCCGCTCGACGAGGTGCTGGGCTATCTCCGGGCGGAGACGGTTCGAGACGTACTCATCCAGGCTCTGTTGGCCGCACCCATGTTCGGGGCACGCTGGCGCTGGGTGACCACCACGTCGCTCGCCGTTCGGCGCATGGCCAACGGTGCCCGCCGGCCGCCGCAGTTCCAGCGCAACGACGCCGAGGACCTGGTGGCCGTCTGCTTTCCTGACCAGCTCGCGTGCCTCGAGAATGTCGCAGGCCCGCGGGAGGTGCCCGAGCACCCGCTGGTCGATCAGGCCATCGACGATTGCCTCCACGAGGTCATGGACGTGGACGGCCTCGTCGATCTGCTGCGACGTGTGGAGGCCGGCAGCATCGCGGTGGTTGGCCGGGACCTGAGCTCGCCTTCGCCGATCGCCTGGGAGATCCTCAACGCGAGACCCTACGCCTTCCTTGATGACGGCGCCGCCGAGGAACGGCGGACGCTGGCCGTCGCGAATCGGCAGCACATGAGCTGGGAGGAGGCGGGTTCTCTCGCCTCCCTGGATCCGGAAGTCGTCGCGCGTGTGACCCGCGAGGCCTGGCCTGCTGCGCGCGAGCCCGACGAACTGCACGATGCGCTCCTCGTGGCGGGCTTTCTCACGGTCGAGGAGGTCGCCGAGCACGGCTGGTTGGCCGACATGGAGAGGCTGGTCGAAGATACCCGTTCGCACCTCGTCGCAGCCAAGGGGCACGGTCTCTGGTTCGCTGCGGAACGTTTTCACGAGGCCGTCGCTCTCTTCGAGCTGGACAGCGCAGGCACGCTACATGCCGTCGTCGAACGGGACACTGCCCTCGTCGAGCTACTCCGCAGTCGGCTGGGTGTCGTCGGGCCGGTCACGCCCACGGAGCTGTCGGCATCAACCGGCGTGCCGCAGGCGCACATCGACCAGGCCCTCCTGACTCTCGAACAGCAGGGCGTTGCGATCCGCGGCATCGAAGGCGGAGACCGGTGGTGTGATCGGTCGCTGCTTGCCAGGATCCATCGTGCAACGCTCGAGCGCCGCCGCCAGCACTTCCGCCCGGTCGATCCCGCGACGTTCATGCGCTTTCTCTTCGACTGGCACGATCTGAACGCACCGATCGGCGAAGGCCGTGCGGCCCTCGAGCAGGCGTTGGGCCTCCTGACGGGCTGGTCCGCGCCCGCGGCGGTGTGGGAGGGGGACCTGCTGGCGAGCCGTCTGGCCCGTTACCGTGCGCACGAGCTCGAGGACCTCTGCGCGTCCGGCCGGATCAGCTGGCTGCGCCTCGCGCCACCCACCGCATTCCGCTTCAGCAGCACCGGCGTATCGCAGATCCCGATCGCGCTGCTACCGAGACG
This sequence comes from Pseudomonadota bacterium, assembly GCA_039188505.1. Lineage (GTDB taxonomy): Bacteria > Pseudomonadota > Gammaproteobacteria > Xanthomonadales > SZUA-38 > JBCCZC01. The sequence goes on from JBCCZC010000022.1 coordinate 14,094, forward strand.
GGAGGTCCGCTTCTGGGCGCCCGCGCTCCCCGAACTAGCGCTCTCGTCGAGCGCGGAGCGCCTCCGGGCGCTGCTTGCCGAAGGCGGCGCGCAGTTCGCCGACGACCTCCGTCAGCAGTCGCGCCTGCTCGACGAACCCTTCGAGCACGCGCTCGCCGAACTCGTTGCGCTCGGCGTCGTGCACTCGGACAACTACCTCGGCATCCGCACGATCGGCGCCGTCTCGAAGGTGCGCGCGGCGCGGGAACGGTACCGGCGACGGGGCATTCCCGTACCGACGCTGGATGATGGCGGGCGCTGGTCGCTGGTGCCCCGCGCGGACGACTCGGTGGACCGCTGGGAGCGGGCCGAGGTTATCGCACGGGCGATGCTGCGCCGCTACGGGGTCGTCTTCCGCATGCTGCTCGAGCGAGAGCAGGGTCTACCGCCGTGGCGTGACCTGCTCTACGTCCTCCGCCGTCTCGAGGCCCGCGACGAGATTCGCGGCGGACGGTTTGTTGACGGGTTTGCCGGCGAGCAGTTCGCGCTGCCGCAGGCCGCTGTGGCCCTCAACCAGCTGCGCAAGGTCGAGGCGGAGGGCCGGGTGCAGGCTGTGGCGGCCTACGATCCGCTCAACCTCCGCGGCGTGCTAGAGCCCGGTGATCGCGTGCCCGCCCACGCGGGAAATCGCGTGGCCTATGTCGCTGGGGCCGGGGTGGCTGCACTCGTGTCCGGTGCGATAGAAGGTTTCGCTACGGCGCCCGTGGACGATCCCGTGGCCCACGCCCTCGACCCGACCACGCGCTTCGGTCGTCGAAAGCGCTGAGGCCGCCCCCGGCGGCGTGATCCAGGCCGCGATCCGCGCGCGGCTGCATGCGGATCGCCAGCTCCAGCGGGGCGCGATCAGCTCCCGGAGGCGGCCCTCTCGTCAACGCACTGCTGCAGGGCCCGACGAAGTTCCTCGTTCTGCCTGCTCTGCTCCCTGCGCATGACTTCGAGCTGCTCCTGGACCGACCGGAGATCGGCGCGGACCTGTGGGTCACTGCGCGTCGTCGATACGCTGCAGCCGGCCAGGACCGCGGGAATGAGGCCGGCCGCGAGCAACCGTGGGGCGATTCTTGTCTGTTTCATCTTGCATGTCCTCGATCAGCGTGGACGCAGCGAGCTGCGAAGCTCGCGTCGCGGTGGGTTCGGAAAATCGCTAAGGCATCGCCGGCTCAGTATAGGAAGGCTCGGGGGCCGTCACATACGCCGAAACTCCTGGGCGAGGTGGTCGACAAGCCCGCGCACGCGGGTCGAGAGGTGGCGGCGATGGGGGTAGAGCGCATGGACGCCGAACTCGAACGCCTCGTTCTCGGCGAAGAGGATTTCGAGGCGCCCGGCAACGACGTCGGCACTCACGACGTAGTGAGGGCAGCGGGCAATGGCCAGACCTGTCAGGGCCATCCGCCGGGTCGCGGCCGGCGAATTTGCCTGGAGTGGACCGTCCACCGGGACCCGGACGGTCTCGTCGCCGATCCGGAAGAGCCACTGGCGATCGTTTCGGAAGTTAGTGTCGATGGCGCAGCGGTGCTCCGAGAGTTCGCGGGGGTCCTGCGGGCGCCCATGAGCGTCCAGATACTCCGGAGATGCGCAAACGACGACGCGCATCGGCGCCAGGCGCCGCGCAACGAGCGTGGAGTCCTGCGGCTGACCGATGCGCACCGCGAGGTCGAAGCCTTCCTCGACGAGACCGACGCGACGACCCGTAAGCGTTAGATCGACCGACACGTCGGGATGCTCGGCGAGGAAGCGGCCGATGCTCGGTACCAGGTAGCGCTCGCCGAAATTCGTCGGTGCCGTCACGCGAATGCGCCCCTTGAGCGTGTGGTGTTCGCTCTGCACCGAGGCTTCGAGTTCGTCGAACTGATCGAGGAGGTCAAGGCAGCGTTCGAGATAGGCGCGGCCCGTGTCATTGAGCTTGACGCTGCGTGTGTTCCGATCAAAGAGGGGGGCGCCGAGCCGGCCTTCGAGCTGACGTACATACTTGCTGGCCGTCTGGACGGCGATGCCGAGCCGGTCAGCACCGCGGGTGAAGGAGCCCTCTGCGGCGACCGCCGCGAAGGTTCGCATGGTCTCGAGCGTGTCCATTTTCCACAAAACGTTTAAAGATATTCGCTTTTTACCCTATTTTTCACCGAATCACGAATAGATAACCTTGTTTCCGCAGTCACGAAGCGCCGCCATCGGGGCGGCCCTGCAAGCAGAAACGAGGAATCGATCATGAAAATCTTCAGCCTTGACCTTTCCGGCCACTCCCACCGCGTCCGGCTTATCGCCGGCCTCCTGGGCATCGATGCCGACGTCGTCGACGTCGATCTCCTTGGGGGCGCGCACAAGCAGCCCGAATACCTCGCTCGCAACCCCTTCGGGCAGGTGCCGGCACTCGAGGACGGTGACGTCAACCTCTACGACTCGAATTCCATCCTGGTCTATCTGGCCGGACGCTATGACACCGATCGCACCTGGTACCCGACCGATCCTGTTGCGCAGGCCCAGATCCAGATCTGGCTGTCGAAGGCCGCAAACGAGCTGGCCAATGGCCCCGCTGCCGCCCGCCTGGTGACGGTCTTCGGCGCCGGCTTCGACCACCAGGCGACGAAGGCCAAGGCTGATGCACTGCTGGCGGTCATGGATGCCCAGCTCGCGGGCCGGAACTGGTTCGTCGGCGAGGCGCCGACCATCGCCGACATCGCGCTCTACAGCTACACGGCGCACGCTCCGGAGGGCGGTGTCGATCTGGAGCCCTACCCGAACGTGCGGCGCTGGCTGGAGCGAGTGGAGCAGCTTCCGGGCTTCGTGCCGATGACGGCGACGGAAACCGACGCGCAGCGCGCGCTGGTCGCATGAATAGCGAGATGCTCATGATGTCACTCCTTCGGGAGTGGCATCTCACGACCACCACCATCATCGAGAGCGAGGATCCCCATGAAAACGGCAGGCTGGAGCAGGAAAGCGTCGCCCTTCCACGCGGGCGAGCAGGAAGTGCAGGAACGCATGGGCGTGCGCGACCGGATCGAGAAGCTCGGGCGGCGCGTCGTCCGCGACTATCTGCCCGAGCAGCATCGTGAGTTCTATGGTCTGCTGCCGTTCCTCGTCATCGGAACGACCGATGACGAGGGTCGGCCCTGGGTGTCGGTCCTGACCGGTCCGCCTGGGTTCATTACGACGCCCGACGCCCACCATCTGCGGATCGAGAGCCAGCCGCTCTACGGGTCGCCGCTGGCCGAAACCCTCGCCATCGGCACCCATGTCGGGATCCTCGGCATCCTGCCCGAGAACCGGCGCCGCAACCGCTCGACGGGCCGTATCGTGGGGATCGATGCGGCGGGACTGACCATCGCGCTCGATCAGACCTTCGGCAATTGCCCCCAGTACATCCAGACCCGCGCGATCGACTTCCTGCCCACGATTACGGCGGCGCCCATGGCGAGCCGGGAAATCGACGATGGTGACGCGCTCGACGCGGCTGCACGGCAACTCATCGAGCGCTCGGACACCCTGTTCGTCGCGACCGCCTACCTGCCCGAGGAAGACCAGGGCGAGTCGCCCGAATTCGGCGCCGACGCCTCGCATCGCGGCGGAAGCCCGGGTTTCGTCCGGGTCGAGGACGACCGGACGTTCGTCTTCCCCGACTTCAGCGGCAACTTCCACTTCAACACGGTTGGCAACATCGTTCGCAACCCGCGAGCTGGCTTCCTGTTCATCGACTTCGAAAGCGGCGACCTGCTGTACGTGTCGGGTCGCGCCGAGATCGAGTGGGATGGTCCGCAGGTCAGCGCCTACGAGGGCGCCGAACGCTTCATCCGGCTTCACGTCGAGTCCTGGCGTCGCGTGCGCCAGAGCCTGCCGCTCCGCTTCGAATTCGGCGAGTACGCGCCCAATCTCGAGGGTCTGGGTAGCTGGGACCAGATGGATGCTCGCCTCGCGGCCGACGCCGAACGCAACGCCTACCTCCCGTACGAGGTGTCGCGCGTCGAGGACGAGAGCGACGTGGTCCGTTCGATCTATCTGAAGCGGGCAGACGGCAAACCTGTTGCCGCCCATGAGCCCGGACAGTTCCTCCCGATCCGCGTTCAGCCAGCGGGTCAGGAGACGCCCGCCATGCGTACCTATACGGTCTCCGACGCCGCTAACGGCAGCGAGTACCGTCTGTCGGTCAAGCGCGAGAACGATGGGCTCGTCTCCCGCTTCATTCACGATGAGCTCGAGCCCGGCAGTCGCATCGAGGCCATGGCCCCGCGCGGCAAGTTCAAGCTGGATCGTGACAGCGACCGTGCCGTCGTGCTGGTCTCCGCCGGCGTTGGCATCACGCCGATGATCGCGATGGCCAATGCGTTGATTGCCGACGGCGCGGGTCGGGCGATCCATTTCGTTCACGGCGCACGCGATGGGGCCTCCCACGCGTTCGCTGCACACCTGCGCGCCCAGGCGGAGGGAAACCCCGGCTTTCATGTCCACACGGCCTACAGCCGGCCGCGACCGGAGGATCACCTGGGCACCGACTACGATCACGAGGGGCGGGTAGACGTGGAGCGCCTCAAGCGGGTGCTCCCCTTCGATGACTTCGACTTCTACCTCTGCGGCCCCCAGGCGTTCATGCAGGATCTGCACGACGATCTCGTGGCAATGCGGGTTCCCGCGGAGCGGATCCGCTATGAATCCTTCGGCCCGGCCACGGTGTTTGATCGGTCCGCGCCGCCGGCTCCGAAGCCCGTGTCCGCGACGGTCCCGGTAAAGGTCCGCTTCGCGAGATCCGGCGTCGATGCCGAGTGGCAGCCCGACAGCGGGACGCTGCTCGACCTCGCCGAAGCGCAGGGCATCGATGCCCCATTTTCCTGCCGTTCCGGCATCTGCGGCGCCTGCGCGACACGGGCGACCTGCGGTAGCGTCGACTACGTGGAAGAACCCACCGCGGACGCCGCTGACGATGAGGTCCTCGTCTGCTGCTCCACGCCGCGCGCGCCCGAGGGCGATTCCTGCGGCGACGAGCAGGGGTTGGTGCTGGATCTCTGAGTGGGGCGGACCCTCGGGCTAGAGGTAGTCGTCGATGCCGTCCGCTAGGGCGGCGGCAAATTCGCGGTTGACCTGCTGGTCGGCGACGCCCCCCGGCGTTCGAGCCACGTCGAAGACGATTGCTCGACCGTCGTGGATCACGTAGTCGAGCTTGCCGTAATCCAGCTTGAAGCGGTCCCGGAGCGCGATGACATCCGGGGGCGTCTCCGCAGGCTCGATGCGCGTTACCGTGTCGCCCTTGAGGACGTACTCGGGAGAGAACATGCGATAGCTGAAATGGCGGCTACCGCAGAAGAAGGCGATCCGGGTGCTCCAGGACCCCTCGACCCGTTCTGCGATGTACTTCTCGACCACCAGCGCCTCGTTCGTCCAGATGTCCGTGGGCACGTCGTCGATCGAGTCGAAGACCGGATACGAGCTCGGCTTCAGATGAGTCCGTGTGGCCCAGGGTTGGTCCTCGAGGTCCAGCTGGTGGCGGGCGTGGAAGGCCTCGGGAATTCCCCCGTAGTTGTTGTCGGTCTTGACGATGACGCGGCCCGCGTAGGCATCCGACGGGCCCACGAGATTGTCGCTCACGAAGCGCTTGGAGATGTCGCTCACCCCGCCGTTGACCACCCGGGGAAAGCGCTCGAAGAGCGCGCCGTAAGCCTCGGGAATCCGTGTGAGATCGATGTGGGCGATGAGTACGTCGGCCGGCGGTGGCTCTCCGTGCGCGCCACGCCACGCCCCGACCGCATGGCCCCTTCGCTTCCAGATGCGCGCCATGTGGAAGATCAGGGAGTTCGAGCGCCAACGTCTGTCGCGCTCGTGCAGGCAGATGAGGATCCGAGCCATGCCGGGATTCTAGGCGGCAACGCTCACCCCCTTCCAGCGCGTTCGCCGCGCTGATCGAAGGCGATTCGGCGGCGAGCGCATGGCGCAGGATCTCTGGCCGTCGGCATCGAGGACGCGGTGCGAGACAAGGCGAGGAAGCGCGATCGCGGTCGACATCACGCCATGGCGGGGACGTTCGTTTCCGCTCTAGATGAAAATAAATTGTGCACAATATAATCGCGTGCTATTGTTGCACCGTCAGCCTCCTCACAGCTTCAAGGTAAAGCCATGCCTCTAAGTCCCCTCGGAATCGTTCACACGCTGCTCGGGATCGGCGCGCTCCTCGCCGTGGCGGTCCTGCTCTGGCAGGACAAGCAGATCCGGCTCGAGCGACCGCTCGCCAGGTTCTACCTCCTCGCCACCATACTGACTGCGGCGAGTGCCCTGGGGATCTTCCGGCATGGGGGAGCCAATGCGGCCCACGGGCTCGCCGTGCTGACGATCCTCGCGGTCGGGGCCGGCGTTGTCGCGACGCGCGTCAGCTTCCTCGGACGCCTGCAGAAGTACGCGGTTGCGCTGTGTTTCTCCGCAACCGTGCTGTTCCACCTGCTACCGACCGCGACGGAGATCCTCACCCGATTTCCCGTCGGTTCGCCGCTGGCGGGTTCGCTGCATGATCCGTTGCTCCAGCAGACCTTCGGAGCCATCGGGCTGGTGTTCCTGATCATGCTGGCCCTGCAGCTGAACTGGCTGCGCGCCCATGAAGGCTGACGTCGCGAGCGGTTCGGTCGAACTGGCTCCCAGCTTCGAGGATCAGGTCTGCTTCCCGCTCTACAGTGCCGCAAACGCGGTCGTTCGAGCCTACCGACCGCTGCTCCAGGCGCTGGATCTCACCTATCTCCAGTACATGGTGCTCATGATCCTGTGGGACGAGCGCCAGCTGAAGGTTAAGGACATCTGTGATCGGATGCGTCTCGATTCGGGGACGCTCACGCCATTGGTCAAGCGCCTCGAAGCCAAGGGTCTGGTCACGCGCAGGCGGGATCCCGAGGACGAGCGTGCTCGCCTGATCGCCATCACCGACGCCGGCATGGCGCTGCGCGAAGCGGCTCGCGAGATCCCCGGCGAGCTGGCCTGCCGAATCGGCATCGGCAAGGGGGACGTAGCGCAGCTTCGTTCCCTGTGCGCAGCACTGCTTGAAGCGCTGGACGCTTGAGTCACGGCGGTGCGCCGTGCGCCATGCCTGGCGCGCGCACGCCGCGGGCTTGATCAGCGCGCCGGTAGCGCGCCTGACTCGGTCTCCGGCGCTTCGCCTAGGTCGACGGCGACCACGCGATTTCGCCCTTCGTGCTTGGCGCGATAGAGCGCTTCGTCCGCCCGACGCATCAGCGCGTCGACAGCGCCACCTTGATGCGGTAGCGCCGTTGCGAGCCCGATGCTGATGGTCACGGATCCGCTCACCGGGCTTTCGCCATGGGGCAGGGCAGTCGCCTCCACGCGGTCCCGGAGCTGTTCGGCATAGGTGACGGCATCGGCGAAGGCGATCGTCGGCAGCAGCACGACGAATTCCTCGCCCCCGTAGCGCGCTACCAGGTCGCCCGACCGGCGAGCGTGCTCGTCGAGGACGCTCGCGATGCGCATGAGGACCCGGTCACCCTCCTGGTGGCCGTAGGCGTCGTTGAACTGCTTGAAGAAGTCGAGATCGATCAGCACGAGGGTGACCGGCGTACCCTGCCGCTGCCCCCGGCGCCACTCCGCCTCGAGGGCCTCGTCGAGCTTACGGCGATTGGCGACACCGGTGAGACTGTCGCTCTCGGCCAGTCGACGCAGTTCGCGATTCGCCACCGCCAGTTCATCGGTGCGTTCCTCTACGACGGCGGCCAGCCGCAGGTTCTGGGCGGCGACCTGTCTCAGGCGCGCCCGGTGACCGAGCACGCCCAGGCCGATCAACAGCAGCGCGACGGCCGGGGGAAACCAGGCCGTCTGGTGAAAGTACGGTTCGATGCGGAAGGAGACGGACGCTTCCGTGTCGCTCCAGATGCCGTCACCGTTGGCCGCGGAAACCCGGAAGCGGTAGTCGCCGGGAGGAATGCGCGTGTAGTAGGCCACTCGCCTGTACCCGCCTCGATCCACTCCTCTTCGAAGCCCTCCAACCGGTAGCGAAACGTCACCCGCTCCGGTGCCTGGAGGCTGAGGCCGCTGAATTGGAATTCGAGCCGCTCGCCGCCGCCGGGTGCAATCACCGACGATGCATGGCGGTCGAGCTCGACGTCGTCGACCCTGGCTGCTTCGACGACAACCAGCGGCGGGAGCGGATTGACCGTCAGCCGAGTCGGGTCCAACGTGGCGATTCCCCGAACCGTTGGGAACAAGCTCGCCACTCCGGGTGCGCCATGCGGACGGCTGCGACAGTCCGTTGCTCTGATCGGTTTCCATGCCATCGCCGCGGCCGAAATGCGTCGATGTAAGCGATGGCGCGCGACCGTCCAGGACCTGCTCGACATCCTGCCGGGCGACCGAGAAAACGCCACGATTCGAACTCATCCACAGGCGTCCCAGGCCGTCGTCAATGATGCTGAAGACGACATCGTCGAAGAGACCCTGCGCGGACGACAGGTTGCGGAACTCACCCGCCCGATAGCGGCTGACGCCTCGGTTCGTTCCGATCCAGAGGGTGCCGTCGGCGTCCTCGGCCAGGGAGAACGCCCGGGAGCTCGCGAGGCCGTCTTCGGTCGCGTAGGCCGTGACGCCCGTCGCGGTGATGCGATGGAGCCCGCCTACGGTGGCAACCCAGAGGTCGCCGGTGGCAGCGCTCACAAGCAGATCCGTCACGTGTCCGTCCAGGAAGCCCTGTTCCCTGCCGTAGCTCGTGACCGCCCCATCGGGGTCGATCCGATCCACACCAAAGTTGCTACCGACCCAGAGGGATCCGTCGGCGCCGTCCTGGATCGCGTAGACGTTGTCGCTCGAGAGACCATCCGCGCTTGTCAGCGAGACGAAACGCCCATCCTCGAAGCGCGACAGGCCACCGCCGGCGGTCCCGACCCAGATGCGACCCCCGCGGTCCTCGTGGATCGCCTTGACGTATTCGCTGGGGAGGCCGGCCTCGGGGCCGAATCGCACCAGCTCATCGGTCAGTCGATAGAGCCCGCCGCCGTCGGTGCCCGCCCAGATGGCACCCGTTCGGTCTTCCAGGACGGCCCGGACGTTGTCGGTCGCCAGGCCGTCCTTGCGGTTGAAGGACGACAGGGGCTTGTCCTGAAGCGCCGCGACGCCGCCGCCGTTGGTACCGATCCATAACCCGCCTTCGCGGTCCGTCAGCAGAGACCTCACCTGATCGCTCGGTAGCCCGTTCATCGTGGTGAGATTCGATAGCCGGCCATCGATCAATCGACTGATGCCGCCACCATCAGTGGCGATCCAAAGCGTCCCGTCAGGATCATAGTGGAGGGCCTGGACCCGATCGTCGCCGAGTCCGTCTTCGACCGTCAGCCGTCGGCGGTCGGGCCCGGTCCCCTGTAGCAGCCCGCCACCCTCGGTTCCGATCCAGAGTTCCCCCTCGGGGCTCCTTGCCAGCGCGAGAATGGTCCGTGCCGGCGGCCCGTCCACGGCGATCCGCTGTATCCCGGTGCTGCCGGCGCGGATGAGTTCACCCGACTCGAATCCTGCCCAGACGCCGCCCTGCTCGTCTGCGAGCAGCGAACGCACCACGCTGTTCGGATAGTCCGTGCCCGCCTGGAACCGCTGCAGAACACTGCCGTCCAGATCGAGCTGCAGCAGCTGGCCAGACGTCCCCACCCAGCTTCGATCTCCCTCGATCGTCAGGGAGCGGACGGCCTCGTCGCTACGCTCCGCTGCGCCGATCATGGGCTCGATGCGGCCCCGTTCGAGGACCGAGACGTGCCCGGATCCGGCGATCCAGAGGCGACCCCGAGCGTCGATAGCGAGCGCGAAAATCTCGTTTCCGTTGCTGAAGGCGGGCGTGTTCGTGCGATTGAAGACCACGAAGCGGATGCCGTCGAATCGCACCAGGCCTTCGTAGGTACCGAGCCTGAGATAGCCGTCCGGGGTTTGCGCGAGCGCCAGCACGGTGTTCTGGGGCAGGCCTTCCTCCCAGGTGCTGAGCGTGAACGAACCGAGAGCGCGTTCCGGTGGAAGTGCCTGGGCCGGAGGCCAGAGGACGAGAAGCAAAAGGACAACCGCGGTCGTGCCGGCGGCTGCCCGCCAGCGAATCCGCGTCGGAAATCCCCTGCATCTCCCGCTCATGTTCTTCCAACGTTCGGCGTCGCGCTCGCTCAGCGAAGGCGCGCCGATCATGGCCACCGTGCACGAGCATAGCAGCAGTGCGGCCGGCGCTCGCAGACGTGGCGGTTACCAGCTGTCACAGGAATGGGGATTTGCCGCCGATGCGGCGCGGAGACGGCGGACTTGGGTATGGGGTCGAAGGCAGGATTGCGTGCCGGGCGCTGTCCGCTCTCGAATCGGCGCGTTGCCTTCGACCTTGTGTACCATCCACAGCCAGGGCGAACCGCCCCCCGGCCAAGGAGCAATGGAGTGATCAGATCAACGAAGCGTGCAGGGTCCGCCACCGTCGGCCGGGATGCTCCGAGACCAGGGCGCTCGCGCCGCCCGCGCGGCCCATGCCCGAGCCTGATCGGGGCGTTCGTGTTCCTTCTGCTGGCGGGTTGTGCCGCTGCCCCGACAGCGGAGGACAAACTCTCGGCGGGGGTTGGCTGGGTTGCTGCCGGTGAAGGCTGGGCGGACGAGGCGAGGGCGGTGTTCGCGGAGGCCCGCACCCACGTCGAGGCGGTCGCGGCCGAGCGGGCAGCGGGAAGCTGGGCCGTGGTGCTGGAC
>JBCCZC010000023.1:0-24786 GCA_039188505.1 Pseudomonadota bacterium
TCACGCCGGAGCTCCTTGCCGACGGCGCCGCTCTCGGCTCGGCGGTTGCGATCGCCGGTGACCGGGTCGCCGGCGGCGCGCCGGGACTCGGCGAGGCCGGCGCGGTCTTTCTGATCGAGGCGGGTGCGCGCGAGGCGACGCGGCTGGCGCCTCTTGCCGGCCAGGACGCCTTCGGCGCGGCGGTGGGGATTTCGGCGAGTACGGTTGTCTCCGGCGCGCCGGCGACCAGCGCGAGCGCCGGAGCAGCGAGCGCGTTCCGCGATCCCGACCTCGTCTTCCGCGGTCGCTTCGAATAGCGATCGGTGATGCGGTCGTCCGAGGCAACGGACAGGTCTGCCGCGCTTCGGTTCCTGCGCCTTGCCGCTGCGTCCGTCGTCGGTGCCTGCTGGCTTGCGGGCGCCGGCGCGGCGAATCACGCCGTCGACTTCCGCTTCCATCGCATCACCGTGGCCGACGGTCTTGTTCAGGGTACGGTCAATGCGGTATTCCAGGACCGGACGGGCTTCCTCTGGTTCGGCACGGCGGACGGTCTCGATCGCTTCGACGGCTACGATTTCCGGCGCTTCAGGCACCGGCGAGGCGATCCGACATCGCTCGCCGACAGCTTTATCCGAGCCATCACCGAGGATGCCGCTGGACGCCTCTGGGTCGGCACCCAGCGTGGCCTCAGCCGCTACGATCCCGAGGCGCGACGGTTTGACAGTTACCTGACCCGGACCGCCGTGCGGGCCCTCCTGGTGGGGTCTGACGGCGCCATTCGGGTGGGGACGGACATCGGGCTTTTTCGGTTCGACCCCGCGGCACCCGTGGCCGAGCCGGTGCCGGTGATGGCGCCTGTACCGGAGGTCCATGCGCTCGCCGAAGACGACGCCGGAGTGCTCTGGATCGGAACTCGAAACCGGGGGCTGCTGCGCCTGCCGCCCACGGGTCCCGCCGAACCGGTGCCCGGCCTGGGGGACGCCATTATCCTGGCCCTCTTCGCGACGCCTTCCAGCATCTACGTCGGTACGCAGAACCGCGGACTTCTGGCCCTCGACCACGATGGCGGAATTCGCGACCACTATCGCCACGATCCGCAGGACCCCAGAAGCATCGGCGACGATCGTGTGGCCGCCATCGAGATGGACGACGGCGGTCGCCTCTGGGTGGGCTCCTTCTCCGGCCTGCAGCGCCTCCGAATCGATGGTCTAGGCTTCGATCGCCAGCAGCATGATCCGGCCGTCGCGTACAGCCTTGCGCCGACCGAGGTTCGCGCCCTCGAGGCCGGCTTCTCCGGCCAGCTCTGGGTCGGCAGCAGCCCCGGTGGCGTCTCGCGCTTCGATCCCACGCCCCGTTTCGACACCTGGGGCGCCCGCATGCTCGGCAACGACATCGCGATCTGCATCGCGGTAGACCTTGACGGGAGCGTCTGGGTCGGGACGACCGACGGCCTGGCCCGGGTGCGCGAGGACGCCATCGACCGTTACGTCCATGTCCCGAGCGACCCCCGGTCCCTGAGCAACAGCTACGTCCGATCCTGCGCGCTCGCCGGAGAAGACGTCTGGATCGGCACCCAGAGTGGCCTCAATCGCTTCGATCGGACGACGGGCGACTTCCAACGCTTTCTGCCGGATCCCCGCGATCCGGAGTCGCTGACGAGTGCCGTGATCCGCCGGATTCTGATCACCCGGACCGGCGGATTCTGGGTCGGCACGCACGAGGGCGTACGGCGCTTCGATCCGCCGACCGGACGCTTCTCGCGGGCGCTCGCCAAGGCGACCGTCCTGGATACGATCGATGTCAGCGCGATGACCGAGGGCGCCGATGGCGCGATCTGGGTCGGTTCCCACTTCGGGCAGTATCGGCTGATGCCAGACGGTCGACTCGAGCACTTTGCTCACGATCCGGCGGACCCCGATAGCCTCAGCCACTCCATCATCGATGCGGTCCATCAGGCCGCCGACGGCACCTACTGGATCGGTACCAACGGCGGCCTCAACCGCATGATCGAGGGACCGGATGGCGACGTTCGCTTCGAATACCTCGGTCGCAAGGACGGGCTGCGGTCCGAGGCGATCAGCGAGATCGAGGAAGACGCCGAGGGCCGCTTCTGGATCAGCACCTTCGAGGGCCTCACGCGCTTCGATCCGGCGACCCGGGAAGTGCGCAATTACGACACGACGGACGATGCGCTGCCCGACTACGCGGTCGCCGCATCGACCCGGGGCCCGGACGGACGTCTCTACTTCGGCGGTATCGGCGGCGTCACCACGTTCCACCCGGATCAGGTCCGCGGGGACCCGACGCCGCCGCGGGTTGTGCTCACCGACCTGCGCCTTGCCAACGCGTCCCTTCGGCCCCGATCGCAGGACCCGGGGTCGCCCCTCGTCTCGGCGATCGGGACCAGTCCGGCGGTGGTCCTGGACTACGGCTTCCCCGATCTCACGGTCGAATTCGCTGCTCTCCACTACGCGGCCCCGTTGCGGAATCGCTATCAGTATCGCGTCGACGGACTCCACGACGAGTGGATCGACACGGACGCCGATCGACGCGCCGTCAGCCTCGTGGGTCTGGCGCCAGACACCTATCTGCTTCGCCTCCGCGGCAGCAGCCGGGACGGCGTCTGGCAGCCGCAGGAAACCACCCTGGCAATCACCGTCTTGCCACCCTGGTGGATGACCTGGTGGGCCAGGACCAGTGGCGTGGTGGCCCTGGTCGCGCTCGCGATGGTGCTGTACCAGGTTCGCTTCCGCTCGCTCACGCAGCGCCAGACGGAGCTCGAGGCCCTGGTGCAGGAGCGGACCGAAGCGCTCACGACGGCCTACGAGCGCATGGAACATCTCAGCATGACGGACCCGCTCACCGGTCTGGCTAATCGGCGGTTCATGCTCGCCAGGCTGGAAGACGACGTCGGTATCGTCGCGCGGCGCCATGCGGACCCGGCACCGGCTGAGGCGCCGGCCTTGCCGGAGCATTCGGATCTCACCTTCTTCCTCGTTGACCTGGACCGCTTCAAGAAGGTCAACGACGCCTACGGCCATGCTGCGGGGGACCGCGTGCTGCTCCAGGCGCGCGACGTGCTGCTGCATGTCTTCCGGGATTCCGACTACTGTGCTCGCTGGGGCGGCGAGGAGTTTCTCGGTGTTGCCCGGTTCACGGACCGGAAGGGCGCCCCGGAACTGGCGGAGCGACTGCGACACCGGCTGGCGGCGACAGCGTTCGACCTCGGCGACCAGGGCACCGTTCGCCTGACGGCGTCGATCGGTTTCGCCAGCTTTCCATTCGTTCCCGGCGACCCCGAGGCGCTGGACTGGCTCGAGGTCGTCAACGTCGCCGACCGCTGCCTCTACAGCGCCAAACGCTCAGGTCGAGACGCCTGGGTCGGCCTGTCCGCCCGGGAGGACGCCGCCGTCGAGCAGCTCTACCGTCGCCTGATTCAGGATCCCCCCGCGCTCATCGCTGCCGGCGCCGTTGCAGCGGCCACGTCCGTGGAAGGTCCGCTGGTCTGGGAGCGCTAGCGTGGCAATGATTTGACGCGCCCGGCCCTCAGCGACCCGATCCCGCGTCGGCGTCGCCCGGCGCGTCGATACGGGGAATGCGGAGAACTCGCAGGAGGAAGCCGCGGCAGGCCCGCATCACGGGATACCAGAACCGGCTGCTGCGCTCGGAGCGGGTGAGCCAGCGGAACAGCCCGTAGGCAACGCCCGAAGACTCGGTCAGCAGCGACAGCATGCGCGCCCCCGCGGCGCCGAAGTGGAGTTCACCGTCGACCACGACCGCGAAACCCGCGTCGAAGTCGAGGCCGCCGAGGTCGAGGCCCTGGACGGCGTCGACCGGATCGCGGCGCGCGTCGATGAGCTCGAGGGCTGCCGCGCGCGCTCGCAGCCGCGACGCGCGGATCATGCTGCGGCAGATCGGGCACGCGTCGTCGTAGACGATGCTCACGCGCACGGTCGGCTCCCGGGCAGCGGTCCGTGCACGCCTTCCCCGCCGCCCGATCGGGGTGCCTTGCGGGAGCGGCGCCTCGTCGTGTTCGGTCTGCCGGTCGTTGTCGTCGCCATGATCCTCGATCGCGCCTTCGCCGCCTTTCCCGATCGGCCGGTGCGGCCCGTCCGATCACGTGATTCGGGCCTCAAGAATCTCGGCACGCACGCCGATGGTCTTTCACGTCGATCGCCGCAGGTTCGACGCCGTCGCGTTCGTGCAGTTCCATGGGTCCGGGGTTCGCGCGTTGCCGCGCGTCCGCGGTCACCTTGATTCAACAGTTGCCGCACGCGCGAGCTGCGGGCAGGGCGGGCGCTGCCCGGTCTCGCGAGCTGTGTCCTGCTGACGGGCTGCTAGACTCAGGAAGGGAAGGAACACCGAGGGGGATGGCTGATGAGGCTGGAGAACCGGGGCGCCGCATGGGCGCTGCTGCTCGTTTCACCGATGCTCGTCGCGGGCGAGGGTACGCACTGGGGCTATGGTGCAAGCGACGGACCGGACCGTTGGGGCGCCATGGATCCGGCCTGGGACCTGTGCGCCTCGGGCGAGGCGCAGTCGCCGGTCGACATCCGCGGCGTCGAGACGGTGGACAGGCTCGGCGATGTGAAACTGGCCGCCGGGCGCGCGGAGATGAAGGTCGTCCGTCAGCGCCACGTCTTCGATGCCCTCGACAATGGCCACACGATCCAGATCAACGTCGACGCGGGCGACACGCTGACCCTCGAGGGCAAGCAGTACGACCTCGTGCAGTTCCATTTTCATGCGCCGAGCGAGCACACCGTCGACGGTCGCCACTATCCGATGGAGATGCATCTCGTGCACCAGGCCGTGGACGGCAGCCTCGCCGTCGTCGGCGTGTTCATCGAAGACGGTGACCACAACGCGGCCTTCGACACGATCTGGGAAAATCTGCCGACGACCGCCGGCGAGATGGCACATCTCGAGGACGTCGCCATGAACGTCGACGATGCGCTGCCCGTCGATAACGGCGACTGGCGCTACGAGGGATCCCTGACGACACCCCCCTGCACCGAGGGCGTGCGCTGGGTGGTCATGCAGCAGCCGATCGAATTCGATACGGCGCAGATCGACCGCTTCCGCGCCATCTTCTCGGGCAACAATCGCCCGGTCCAGGCGCTGCACGGGCGCGCGATCGTTGCCGAGACCATGACCGTGGATTAGCAAGCCGGGACAGGCCCCGCGATCGATTGGTCAATCGGCCCGGATCAAGGCAACGTCCGGGGATTTGCCGTCTCATGTGGCCGCCTGTGGCATCGGCGCGAGCCGGTGCGGCGGGCGGTTTAACGCGGTGCAAAGCCAATCTTCGAAGTGTGAAGCCGATTCTCCAAGGTTTCTCCGCATTCCGGTGCTAGCTTCCCTGTCCTGGGCCTGGCGCCTGCGATCGGCACGAGCGCGGCGCGCTTCGCCGGGAGGAATTCGGCAATCGCGTGTTCGAGTTCCTGGTGAGAATTCAGGGGATCGTGGACCGGGGATGATGAGAAAGACACTTCTGTTCGTACTGCTATGTCTGGCGTCCACCGCCGTCCTGGGCCAGCCGGGCCCGGGTCCTGGTGGACCGCCATTGCCGCCACCGCTGGCGCCGCCTGTCGAGCCGGCGGGGAATCCGGGCACCGCGGCCCGCGTCATGCTGGGCACCGCGCTCTACTGGGACGAGCAGCTGTCGTCGACGAATACCATTGCTTGCGCCACCTGCCACCAGTTCACCGCGGGCGGCGTCGATCCGCGCTCGGCGATCGGCACGACGACCCATCCCGGCGCGGATGGCCTACCCGGTACCCGTGATGACGTCACCGGCTCACCGGGCGTCCCGCAGACCTGCGAGGACGGCGGCATCGTGTGGACCGAGGAATCGGGCTTCGCGATTCAGGTCACCGGCCGCAGCACCCCACCGGCTATCAACGCCGGCTACGCGGACGCGCTGTTCTGGGACGGGCGCGCGGCGGACGCGCTGGTCGATCCCCTGAGCGGTGAGACGCTTCTTGCCTCCGGTGCTGCGCTCGAGGTGCAGGCGCTGGGACCGATCCTGAGCAGCGTCGAGATGGGCTATGCGGGTCGCGACTGGGCCGACGTGATCAACAAGCTGGACGGCGCGGCACCGCTGGCCCTCGCGCCGTCGATTCCCGGCGAACTGGCCACCTGGATCGGCTCGCGCGACTACGAGCAGCTCTTCGCCGAGGCCTTCGGGGACGTGGCGATCACGCCGGCCCGCATCGCCATGGCGATCGCGGCCTACGAGCGATCGCTGTTGGCCAACGAGACGCCCTTCGATGCCTTCCTTGGCGGCGACGACAACGCGCTGACCCAGCAGGAGCAACGCGGTCTGAACGTCTTCCGGACCGCGGGATGCCAGGCCTGCCATGCGGGTTCGGAAACGACGGACCACGCCTTCCGCTACATCGGCTTGGCCCCCGTCGAGGACGATCTCGGTCGCTTCGACGTCACCGGACAGAACGGCGACCGCGGACGTTTCAAGACCAGCGATCTGCGCAACCTGTCGCTGCGTGCGCCCTTCATGCACAACGGCGCGTTCGGGACCATCGCTGAGGTCATCGACTTCTACGATCGCGGCGGGGACTTCTCCGCGCCGAATCTCGACCCGCGGATCCGGCCGCGTGGCCTGAGCAACGGGCAGAAGGCAGACCTCGAGGCGTTCCTCATGGGCGGGTTGACCGATCCGCGGGTGGCCAGCGCGATCGGGCCCTTCGCCCACCCCGAGCTTTCGGCGGAAGAGGAAGCGTCGGTCACGGTCGGGATCGGTGGAATCGGGGGGCGCTTCGGCGTTCCGGCGGTGCTGGTGATCGGACCGGCACTCGCAGGGACCGACCGCTTTGTGATCGGCGTTGACGGCGTTCCCGACGCGACCCCCGTGCGCTTCGTAGTCGCGCCAGACGATCCGGGAACGGTGCTGGCCGACGCGGAGGCGGGCGCGCGGTGGGTGGTGACAACCACGGCAAGATCAGCGGACGTCGGGACGGGCTATGCGTCGGTCAGTCTGCCGTTGCCGCACGATGGCGCGCCGCTGGTCGGCCGCTGGTTCGTCGATGACGACGCGGCACCTGCGGGCATCGCCGTATCGGCCCCGGTCACGATCGCCCCGTTGGCCCCAGCTGGCGGTCGCTCGGCCCGGCTCTTCGCGGGGGACTTCGAGGCCGGGTCGGGCAACTGCGGCGTTCCGGTTTCGCTGCGCTGAGCGGAGCAGGGCGCCCGTGAGGCGCCCGCGCCACCTCACCGGCGGTGCTCCGACTGCGGGCCGGATCGCCCGCTAGCCGGCGCCGTCAGACCGCTCGAAGCGGGCGCTGAGTCCGTCGATGGCCTCGATGAGATCTGCCGATGGCGAGGTGAAGTACAGGTGCACCCCGTCCGTCTGCTCCCGCCAGACGTGGATCATCAGTTCGGTTTCCGCGCCCGCATAGCGAACCGCGAAGCGATCCTCGGTCTCCGTATCGAGCTTGGTGTTTCGCGCCATCGCCGCCAGCGCTGGTGCATCGACGCCCGCCTCGGTCAGGTCGGCCACGGCCGCGAAGACTCTAGCGACGTCTTCATCGGCGACATCGACCGTCGTCTGGACCTCTTCCGGGGCGTCGCCGCCACACGCGACGAGACCCGCAAGCAACATGATCAGCACCCAACGCATCGGCTTTTCTCCCCATCATGGCTCCCGCCCCGAGCCTACGTTCGGGACGCCAGATGACGTGGCGCCATTCTTGCGCATGCGCGCCTGAACGCGACGAACCGAGCCCTGGGCGCGACAGGTCGACGGGAGGCCGGGAGTCCGCGCGGGGGGCGGACTCCCGACCGACTCAGTTCTCGAAGCCGTTCCTGAACACCAGCTCGAGCCGCACCGCATCCTTCTCGAACGCCCCGATGTCACAGGCGCCGTCGGTGCGTCCGAAGCCCCGCTGGTCCAGCTGGATGCAGTTGGCCGGATCGGCCGCATCGATCGCCGGGCTGCCGTTGAGCAGCGCGTGGGTCTCCGTGCCGCCACCGTTGTCCGCGAGCTCGCCGATGAGCGGATCGACGTTGAGCTGGGTGCCGCTTTCGCCCTTGTTTCGAGTGAGTTCGGCGCCGGTCGGATCCTCGATAACGTTGAATCCGCCATCGATGACGACGCCGGCCACATCCGGCGCGCTTGGGGCCGAGTTGTCGCCGAACAGCGAATTCGTCGCCTCGAAGCCGCCGCCGGTCTCGTTGTTGACGCCGCCGCCGATGGACTCGGCGGTGTTGCCCGCAATCGTGGCGTAGTCGATCGTCAGCTGGACCGGCTCGAACAGGAAGATGCCGCCGCCATCGGCGGAGACGTTGCCAGAAACCGTCGAGTTCTCGATCCGCGCGCGACCGTCCTCGATCGACACGCCGCCGCCGGAGGCATTGGCGGCGTTGCGGGTGATCGCGCCGCGCGTGACGACGAGCTTCTCCAGGGATTGACCCCCGCCCTCGCCGGCATCGACGAAGATCCCGCCGCCGAAGACCGCGTCGTTGTCGTCAACGGTCGTGTCGGTCAGGCTCAGGGAGCCGCGCTCCGAAACCCAGAGGCCGCCCCCTTCGTTGGCCGCGCCGTTCATCGTGATCGTCGATCCGGAGAACGTCGCCTGGCCGCTATCGCTGATGTGCAGCATGCCGCCATTGATCCCGGCGAAGTTCCCCATGGCGCTCAGGTCGACGACCTGGAGCGTCCCGATGTTCTCGATGCCACCGCCCGCCCGCGCGGCGGTATTGCTCGAGATCATGCCGCCGGTCAGGCGGACGATGCCGGCATCGGTGTTGAGGATGCCGCCGCCGTTGCCCGCGCCCGTGTTGGCTTCGTTGCCGGTGAAGTCGCTGTTCCGGATCGTGAGATCGCCATCGTTGAAGATCCCGCCGCCCCCCTCGCCGGGGCCGTCGCCGGTGGCGACGTTGCCGTCGATGATGCTGCCCTCGACCGTTGCGACGCCGAGGTTGAAGATGCCGCCGCCGCCCTGGTGTTCCGCAGTCCCGTTCGCCGTATTGCCCGAGATGGTGACGTCCGTGATGGTCATCTGGCCTGGGGGGCTGTTCCACAGGCCGCCGCCTTCCTCGCTGGCGGTGTTGTTCAAGAACTGGCCCCCCGTGACCTCGACGATGCCCTCGCCGGTGATGTGCAGTCCGCCGCCATTGCCCGGCGCCGGGCCCGTCGTGTTGCCCGTGACGGTCACCGAGTCGAGGTAGGCCGAGCCGTAGAGGGTCTCGATGCCGCCGCCGGCTCGCTGCGCGTCGTTGCCGCCGATCGTCGTGTCCGAAATGCGCAGGACGCCCGCGTCGTTGAGGATGCCGCCGCCAGAGCCCGAGCTACCGTTGGCGAAGTTGTTCTGGACCGTCACGTCGTCGATCAGGACGGTGCCGCCGGCGTTGAAGATGCCCCCGCCGCCCTCCGATGACTCATCGCCGCTCGCGGTGTTGCCGGAGATGTCGAGCCCGCTGATCGTCATCGGGCCGCTGCCGTTCCAGAGGCCGCCACCCTCGGCGGCGGCGCTGTTGTTTGCGACGTTGCCGCCCACAATGTCGACAATCCCCGGCCCGGTGACGTGAACGCCGCCGCCGTTGCCCGGGGTGTCGAAGCCCTGTGGGCCCGTGAGGTTGCGGATGATCGCGGTGTCTTCGATGAGGAGTGATGCGCCGCCTTCTCCGGTCGCGTCGATCTCGATCCCGCCGCCCGCACGGTGTGAGGCGTTGAGGTCGATGCGCGAATTCATGATCGTCACGGAGCCGCCGTCGGACAGGATGCCGCCGCCGGAGCCCAGCTCACCGTTCGCGAAGTTGCCGCCGATGAAGGTCGGTTCCTCGGTGCCCAGGATCATGAGCGTGCCGCCGTTGTTGAAGATACCGCCGCCGCCTTGATCGGCCTCGTCGCCCGAGGCGCCGTTGCTCGAGATCACGGCGCCGTCGATGGTCATCGTGCCGCTCGAGTTCCACAGGCCTCCGCCCTCGGCCGCGGCGCTGTTGCCGCTGAAGAGGCCGCCGGAGACCGTGGCGTCGGCGACGCCCGTGAGGTGCAGGCCGCCGCCATTCCCGGGGACGGGGCCGGTGGTGTTGTTGTTGATGGTGACGCCCGCGAGCGCCACGAGCGCTGCGTCGAAATTCGCAGAGGTGGCCTCGATGCCGCCGCCCGCCCGCTGCGCGGTATTCCCCGAGATCGTGGTATCGGTAATCGTCACGAGCCCGCCGTCACCGAGCACGCCGCCGCCGGAGCCGGCGAAGCCGTCGGCGACGTTGTCGGCGATGGTGGCGCCCGAAATCGTCACCGTGCCGCCGTTGTTGAAGATGCCGCCGCCGCCCTGATCGGCGCCCGCACCGGAGGCGATGTTGCCGCTGATCTGCGTGCCGTTGATGGACATGAGCCCCGCGGAATTCCACAGGCCACCGCCCTCGGCGCCCGCCGTGTTGCCGCTGAACGTGCCGTCGGTGACATCGGCGCTGGCCATGCCGGTGAGGTGGAGGCCGCCGCCGTTCCCGGGCGCGGCGCCCGTCTCGTTCTCGGTCACGAGCACGTTCACGAGCGTGGCGCCACCGGTCCCGAAGTTGGCGTCGGTGACCTCGATGCCGCCGCCGGCACGGTTCGAGAAATTGCCGGCGATCGTGCCGCCGGTGATGTCCAACGTACCGCCGTCGACGAGGATGCCCCCGCCGGATCCGGCGAAGCCGTCCGCGGTGTTCGACTGGATCGTCGCCGAGGAGACTTCGAGCGAGCCACCATTGTTGAAGATGCCGCCCCCGCCCTGGTCGGCGCTGTCGCCGGAGGCCGTGTTGCCGGAGATGGTGGTGCCATCGATGGTCATGAGACCGCTGCCGTTCCAGAGGCCGCCGCCCTCGGCACCGGCTGTATTGCCCGTGAAGCCCCCGCCCGTGACCTCGACGTTCGCCATGCCCGTGAGGTGCAGGCCGCCACCGTTACCGGGCGCCGTGCCGGTGAGGTTTTCCGACACCGTAACGTCGGTCAGCGTGCCTGAAGCCCCGGGGAAGTTCACATCCGTGATCTCGATGCCGCCGCCGGCGCGATTGGCGGTGTTTCCGGTGATCGTTCCACCGGTCACCGCAAGCGAGCCGCCGTCGGAAAGGATGCCGCCGCCGGATCCCGCTGCGCCGTCGGCGGTATTGCCGGAGATCGTCACCGAGTCGATGAGCAGTGTGCCGCCGTTGTTGAAGACGCCACCACCACCCTGGTCGGCGCTGTCGCCAGAGGCCGTGTTGCCCGTGATCTGCGTCCCGTCGAGGATCATCATCGTGCCGCCGCCGTTCCACAGGCCACCCCCCTCGGCCGCGGCGGTATTGCCGGCAATGTCGCTGTCCTCGATCGTGACGTCGCCAGCCCCCGTGACGTGCAGCCCGCCGCCGTTGCCGGGCGTGCTGCCCGTAGCGTTGTTCTCGAGACTCACGTTATCGAGCGAGATCACGCCGAGGTACGTCTCGATCCCGCCGCCCGCCCGGCTCGCAGTATTGCCGGAAAGCTCGCCGCCGGTGATCGTCACCGTACCCTGGATGTTCAGGATGCCGCCGCCCGAACCGGCGTCACCGGTCGCTGAGTTTTCGGAAATGGTCGAGTCCGAGATGGTCAGGTCGCCGGCGTTGTAGATGCCGCCGCCGCCCTCGGTCGCCTCGTTGCCGGTGGCCGCGCCGCCACTGACCGTGACGCCGAAAAGAGAAAGGTCGCTACCGGCCGCGTTGTGGATAATGCCGCCGCTGGTCGAGGTGCCGTTCTCGAGGAGCAGATTGGAAAGCTGCACGTTCTGCACGACGCCGGGTCCGTCCACCGTGTCGATCGCGAAGACCCGATCGTTGCCCGTGCCGATGATTCTGATGTCGTTGCCGCCGACGGTGCCGTCGATCTGCAGATCGTCGGTGATCATGAGCTGACCCTGGAGCAGCTGGATCTCGGTCACCAGCGAGAACACGAGGTCGTCGAAGATGATCAGGTCGCGGTCGGCGTCGCCCGCAGCGCATTCGCCGGCCGGGAGATCGCCCTTGACCGTCGGATCGAGATTGGCGGATGCAATGGCCTCGCGCAGGGAACACTGGCCATCGTCGCTCTCGGAATCGAGCGGGGTGCTGACCACGATCGTGGCGCCGAAATTGCTGGACGAGTAGAGCAGCGTCACGATCGCGACGCTCAGTGCAGAACGGTTCATGTCGACCTCCCTTGGTCAGGGAGCCGGCCTTCCATGCCCAGGCCACCGGCCCCTCCATTCCGCGCCGTTGCGGCGCGGCCCCCACGGGATCCCATCCCGTTCACTCAGCATAGTGCCGATCTGCGACAAGTCCATGACGCTACGGGTGCGCTCGTTGTCGCGCCCGTCCGAGCGACGGAAGCGCTCGCGTCCTCTGCTACTTCTGGCAGCTAGATCGCTGCCTCACGCCGTTCGACGCGCCACGGCGGATGCCGCCGGTTCTCGCCTCCGTGGTAAAGGATGATGCGATTGCCGGCCGGATCCCGCAGCCGCGCTTCCCGCCACAGCCAACGCCGGTCCTCCGGCGATTCGTCGAAGGCGAAGCCGATCTGCTCGAGGCGGTCGACCAGCTCGTCCAGGGCTTCATGTTCGAAGTAGACCGATACGTCGCCAGCGGCTGCCTCTGCGAGGTGCAGGGAAAAGGTGGCGTCGCCTTCGGGGCATTCGAAGCGCGCGTAGTGCGGCGTATCGACGATCTGGAGAAAGCCCATGCGGCGATAGAAGGCGGTGGACGCGACCATGTCGACGGCCGGCAGGGTGACCTGATTCAGATTCATCGGCGTTCCCGGGCAGGGCCCGGTTCCGTTAAGTTTGCGATTCACTGTAAGGAATCGGCGCCGGCGACGTCACCTTGTCGAATCCAAAGCGAAAGGAACCCCGAATGATGAGCCGAACAGGCGGCATGCTGAGCAGGCTTCTACCGGGCACGCGCGTTGACGAGGCCGAACTGGTGGCTGCCCTCGGAGCCCACGCGGGCCTGATGCTTCGGGCCGCGTCCGAGGTGCTGGGGACCATGGCCGAGGCCGAGGACGTCTGCCAGGACGTCGCCGAGCGGCTGCTCCGGCGCCGTCCCACGGAGGTGCGAAGCTGGCCTGGACTGCTGAAGACCATGGCGGTGAACGCCTCGATCGATCGACTGCGCCGTCGCCGTGACCCCGGCGAATTGCCCGAGCCCGACAGGCCCGCGGAGCCGGACTCCATCGAGCTGGCGCGCCAGCAAGCTGCGGCGCTGCGCCGGGCCGTCGGCCGGCTGTCGGAGCGGGACGCCCGTCTCTTCGGTCTGCACTTCCACGCAGGCCTCGATCACGCAGCGATCGGCGACGCGCTTTCCATGACCCCCAACGCCGTCGGCGTGGCGCTGCATCGCCTGCGGGCACGCCTCACCACCGAACTGACGCTGCAGCTGCAGGAGGAGCAGTGATGACCACCATGAATGACGACACTCTACTCGACCGCTGCGTCGACGCGACCCGTAGCACCGTGAACGATGAAGACCTGGCGGCCGCTGCCGAGCGGTTCCGGGCCCGGCTGCCCCGTGCGCGCACTTCGGCGCCTCGATCCCGGCTGCGCTGGGCGGGCGCGACCCTGCTCATCCTGGGCGCAGTGGTCATGGGTCCGATCCTGGTGCCGGGGAAAGGGGGTGCCGCCTTCGCGAGCGTTCAGGAGTGGTTCCGCAGCTTCGAATCCGTGCGCATGGAGACGGTCATGGCGCGGGGCGGCGAGGCGTTGACCGAAATCCGCGTCTGGAGTGAGTTCAGCGGCTTCACCCGGATCGAGACCGGCCCGGTCACCCATATCCTGGACCCGACGGAACGCACGATGACCACGCTGCTGCCGGGGGACCGGGCGATGAGGATGGCGGTTCCGGACCTCACTGGCTGGGACGCGATTGCCGATGCCGAAGCGGACGAGAGCGGCGCCCTCGAATGGTTCAGCGAGATCCGTGACTTCCAGGGCAAGGCGGCCGTCCTGCCGGAGAAGCAGACGATCCGCGGGCTGCTCTGCCGGGGTTACCGGTTCGAGATCGACGGGTTGAGCTTCACGCTCTGGGCCGAGGCGGCCACCGATCGTCCGATTCGCCTTGAGGGGCAGCTGAGCGAGGGCGTCACGATCGAGACGGATTACTGGTTCGACGAGGTCTTTCCGGCCGAACTGTTCCTGGTCCCCGAAGGTACCGAGGTCATGTTCAACATCGAGACCATGAGCGGCTAGGTGCATCCGGCCTATTGACCGACCCATCGACCTCGCGGCCTGGCCGCGAGGTCGTTCTTTTCCGCTATTCAAAGCTCGCGGAGAACACGACCTCGAGGTCGAACTCAGCCAGCGCCGCGCCGGCGGCGGCGTCTGTCCCGGGCGCACCGATCGCCACCACACGCTGGCCCGCAGAGACCGCGGCGCCAAACTCGCGCAGGCCCTCGTCCGGGGGTAGCAGGGTTTCCGACAGGTTCCCGGCATCATCGAAGCGAAAGACGCGACCGCGGTTGCCGTCGCTGCCCGGCGCCCCGACCACAACGCCGCGAGGTCCCAGCGCCACCGCGGCGCCGAAGCCCGCGTCGCCGGTGGCCGTCCCGGTGAGTCGATCGAGCTCGGCGACGCCGGCATTCAGATCGAAGGTGTACGCCGCGCCCGGGCCTTCCTCCGGCGCGCCGACCACGAGCATGCTGCCCTCCAGGGACAACGCGCTACCGAAGTCGTCCCCCGCCGTCGAGGCGCTGCCGTTGACCGTCGCGGTCGGGTCGAGCGATGCGAGGTTGCCGGCGATGCCCTCGTAGAGCGTGACGGCCCCCGTCAGCGCCTGACCGATCGCACCGCCGGGTGCGCCGACCACGACCGAACCGCCCTGCGCGGCGACGGCGCCGCCGAAGCGGCCGTTCGCGACGGGGGACCCGGGCTTGAACTTACGGCTGTCCGTGATCGTGCCGGCCGCGGAGACGGTGAAGGCATAGAAGGCCCCGGACGGTACGCTGCCGCGCTCCTGGTCCATCGGTGCACCGATGATCGCGGTCGTGCCGCTGAGCGCCACGGCCGCGCCGAACTCATCGTCACCCGATGCGCCGTCGGACGCGAATTCCTCCTTGAGGTCCCAGCCCTGCGCCGTGCGCTCGAACAGCGCGGCCTGCAGGGCATTGCCTTCGCCCTTTGCCCGCAGCGCCGCGCTACCGTCTGCGCCCACGAGCAAGCGCCCCCCGTCAAGGGCCACGGCGCCACCGAAGCCGGCCGCGAGGCGGCCAGCGGGCACCGGGATCGTTGCGTCCTCGATCAGCGCCTGCCCTTCGACCCGGAAGATCATCACCTGGCCGCCGCCGGCGCCTTCGGGCTGGCCGACCGCGATGAGGCTACCGTCGACGGCGGTCGCGTTCCCCAGCCGGTCGCCCGGGTCGGGATCGGCGGGTGCCCGCTGCAGGAAAAAGGCGTCGGAAGGCGTGAAGCCGATGCCCATGGTGATCTGACCGGCCACCACGTCGATCGGCGTGCCGTCGAGCGGGTTGCAGCCGGGGCTGGCCGCGGTGCCGCAGGGGACGCCCTGGTAGAGCTCCTCGATGCCGACTTCGCTGTAGCGTGCGTAGGCGACGCCCGGCGTCAGGCCCGCGATGACATACCCCGCCTGGGGCGCACCGACGAGGCTGAAGGCCGTCGCGCGGTTGGTCGAAAAGCCCATGTCATCAAAGGCCTGCACCGAGCCGCTGCCACCGATCCCGGTGACGACCCCGGCAATCGCACCCAGGGACGGCAGGATGTCGAGGACGAAGTCGGCCCGGCTGTTGTCTCCGGTCGTGATGGTGACGGGGGTGCCCTGCGTCACGTCGCAGGTGTAGTTGTCGCAGGGGATGTCCGGAAAGATCTTGTCGCCGAAGCCCGTCATTCCGAGCCCGATGAAGTAGTCGCCCGGCGGCACGGCATGGGCGCCGTAGGTCACCTCCTGGAACGTGCGCGAAATGCCGGCGCCGGAGAACGCGACCAGCGACCCCGACTGGTCGAAATAGCGGACCTGGGCAAAGGTGGAATTGAAGCCCGTCGTGCGCTCGACCACATTGCCGACGACGCGTCCGCCGGTGGGGAGCATGAAGTTCACGGTGTTGTTGCCAGGTGTCACGTTGACCGGGTCGCCGTCGGTCGGGTCGCAGCTCTGGATCAAGGCATTGGCCCCTCCCGGGCAGAGGAGGTCGGGAAAGACCACGTCGATCGCGCCATCGTTGGGGAAGGGGCCGGTGTTCGTGCCGACGAAGTAGGTGCCCGGAGCGACGTTGATGCTGTAGGTGCCGTCGTTGAAGTCGACAAAGCCGTCGGCCACGACGGTGCCGGAACCGTTGAAGACGATAACCTGGGGAAAGGTCCCCGCAGGATTGCCCAGTTCGGTGAAGACCGTGCCGCTGATGGTGGCGCCGCCGCCCTTCATGGCAGGCGCCGTGGGCGCTGGGGGAACGATCAGCTGCGCCTCGCTACCGTGCGAGGGGCCAGTGCCCACCAGGATGAGCAACGCAAGCAAGAAGATCGACGTACGCATGGGTCTTACTCCCCGTCCTGGACGCTCTCAATGTAGTGCGCGATGCCCCGGGGGACCATGCCGCCCGTCAGGTCACGAGCCGCACCATGAGAAAGCCGAGGTAGGTCCCTGCCGCGTTGCCGACCGCGCCGACCAGCACGCCGGGCAGCAGGAGGTCGCGGCGTCCGAGGCTCTGCACCATCGGCAGCACGACGGTCGAGCCGCCGACGTTCGCGGTGGACGCCACCGCCATCATTGCCGGCGGTAGCCGCAGCGCGAGTCCGGCACCGAACAGGATGACCCCGTGGATGGCCAGGGCCAGGCCCACGAAGAGGAACAGGAGCAGTCCGATGCGACCCGTTTCCATGAGGGCCGCGGCCTCGCAGTAGGCACCGAGGACGGCCAGGAAGAGATAGGAACCGTACATGCCGAGCGTCTGCGCGCCTGGGATGCGCGTGACAGCGGGGACCTGCGCCAGGACGAGCGCCAGGGTGGTGAGGATGATGATCGAGGGCACGCCAAAGCCCAGCGCCTCGCCCAGCTGGCCCGAGAGCCAGACGGATGCCGTGTGCGCCGCGAAGCCCAAGGCGAGGAGCACCGCCAGGCTGCCCATCGTCAGCCGCTGGTCCGGCAGGTCGGGGGTTGTCGGCTCGGTCGTCGGCTCGGGGACGCTCCCACGGCCGACGAGCGGCGTGAGCAGCTTCGGCAGGAGCAGGAGCAGGGCGATCCAGACCACCGTGAGCACGTGGTCCACGACGGTCGTCGCGGCGAAGAGGTTGCCGGTTTCGAAGAAATCATAGTGGGAGGCGAGCGCGTTGAAGTTGGCGCCGCCGCCGATGTAGGTCGCCGAATACATGCCCGCCAGCGGGCCGTACCACTCCCCGAGCCAGTCGGCGGCGCCCGTGACCTTGCCGGCGACGAACACGCCCACCATCGTACCCAGCGCGCCGAGGCTGAAGAGGATGAGCATCGGCGTGCCCGCCTGGCGCAGGGTCGTCAGGCGGACACCGAGGAGCAGCCAGAAGATCGAAACCGGCGCGCCGACGCCCAGGATCTGACCGTAGAGCGGCGTCGCCGTCGACGCCGTGGGCACCAGACCGACGTTCGCCAGCGCCGCGAAGATAAGGATGACGAGAATCGCGCCCCCGATCGGCCGGCCGATACGCGTTTGCGCTAGCCAGTGCGCCACCGCAACGGCCGCGCACAGCATCGAGAGTACGTAGAGCGGCTGCACCGCGGTTGCCTACCGTTTACCGACCAGCATGAGCGGTACACTCGACCTCGACGCGCGCGTCGAGGGCCAGGCCGTCGGCGCCGAGCGCGCTCCGTGCGGGGTACCGACCCGCCTCGAAGTAGGTGCGGTAGACCGCGTTGAATGCCCCCCACTCGCCGATGTCCTCGAGCATGACGAGGCATTTCACGATGTGGGTCAGCTCGAGACCGTGGGCGCGGAGTGTCGTCCGGATATTGTCCATCGTCTGCCGCGTCTCAGCCTCGATGCCGCCGGACACGAGCTCGAGCGTCCCGGGCTTCACCCCGATCTGACCCGAAAGGTAGACGGTGTCGCCCACGCGGACCGCCTCGGAGAAGGGCAGGTCGGTCGGCAGGACGCTGCCCGAGTTGAGGTATTCCGGTTCGGCCGCGGAGCTGGCAACGGCGAAGACCAGGAGCAGGGCAGGAACGATCGATGCGCGCATGGTGATTCCTCCGGGCGATGAGCTTCTGGGATGATAGCGGCAGGCTCAGGAGACAGGCACGTCATGGCCCGGGAAATCGAACGCAAGTTTCTCCTCGCATCCGACGAGTGGCGGGCCGAGGCGGACGCAGGCGCGGGCATGCGCCAGGGGTATCTCGCGGCCGAGGCCGAACGCTCGGTGCGCGTCAGGATCGTGGCTGGCCGGGCGACCATGACCATCAAGGGCGCTGCCGAGGGCTTGGTTCGGCTTGAGTTCGAGTACGCCATTCCCCTTGCGGACGCAGCCGAGATGCTCGATCGCCTGGCGCTGCGGCCGTGCATCGAGAAGACACGCTTCCTCGTCCCTTGCGGCGGCCACGTGTGGGAGATCGACGTCTTCGAGGGGGACAACGCTGGCCTGATCGTCGCCGAGATCGAGTTGAATGAACCGGACGAGGCTTTCGACCGCCCGTCGTGGCTCGGCGACGAGGTCACCGACGACCCGCGCTATCTGAACGCGAGCCTGGCGCGCCATCCCTACAGCTGCTGGTAGCGCCGGCTACCAACCTGCCTCCGGCGCAACCGCTCCGGCTCGATCCGCGAGCGCTCAGCCGATGAAGGCATCGACCTCGATCTCGACGAGCAGCTCGGGCGCGATGAGGCCGGCGACCTGGACGAGGGTCGACGCCGGTCGGATCTCGGCGAAGAACTCGCCGTGGGCGCGGCCGACCTCCTGCCAGTGGTCGAGCTCGACGATGTACATCCGCGTGCGCACGACCTGATCGAGGCGCGCACCCGCTTCGGCCAGGGCCGCTTCGATGATGCGCAGGCACTGGACGGTCTGCGCGTGCGGATCGCCGCGGCCGACGACCACGCCTTCCGCATCGACGGCCGTGGTACCCGACACATGGACGTGTGGGCCGACGCGCACCGCGCGGCTATAACCGACCCGGCTCTCCCAGGGCGCGCCCGAGGTGATCAACTGTCGCTCCATGGTGCGCTGCCTCCTTGATTGCGAAGCGCGGCATTATGCCGCCTTGCGGCCGCCTGCGCGCCGCGGCTACACGTGACCTTCGCGCTTGTCCGGACATCATGCGCCGGTTTCGCAACACCGTAGATGCCCGTGGACAAGCTCAGGACCATCATCGCAACCGCTGCCGGCGCGGGCGCCATCTCGCTGGCGCTCTGGGTCGGACTGCTGCGCGACAACCGCAGCGAGGCCAACGTGCCGCGTGGGCCTGCCCCGGCCGCCCCCGTCATCACGGCGCCGGTGGCGTTCGAGGCCGAGGTCCTGCGACTCGAGGCCGTCGGTACCTCGCGCGCTTCCCGATCGGTGACGCTGTTTCCCGAAGCCGCCGGCGAGATCGTTGCCGTTGCCTTCGAAGACGGGCAGTTCGTCGAGGCCGGTGACCTGCTCCTGTCCCTGGACTCGCGGGACGAGAAGCTCGCCGTGGAGCTCGCCGAGGTCCGCGTGACGGACGCCGAGCGACTGCTCGACCGCTACATGCAGGCGGACGGTACCGGGGCACTCCCGATCAACGACCGCCAGGCCGCGGAGACCGCGCTGGCCACCGCGCGCATCGAGCTGCAGCGCGCGCGGGTCGCCTACGACGACCGCTTCGTCCGCGCGCCGTTTGCCGGCTACGTCGGCCTGACCGATGTGGAACCGGGCGATCGGATCGATCCCGCCACGACGATCACGACGCTCGATGACCGGAGCGCCCTGCTGGTGAGTTTCGAGGTGCCGGAGCTGATGCTTGGTGCCGTCCGGAAGGGCGAGCAGGTCGACGTCCAGACCTGGAACCGCGGCGGCCCGCAGGCGGCCGGGGAAGTGGTGGACGTTGGCAGCCGGATCGATCCGGAGACACGCACCATTCAGGCGCGGGCACGCGTCGGTAATCCAGAGGATGCCCTGCGTCCCGGCATGAGCTTCCGGGTGCAGCTCGTGATCGAGGGCGACCGCTTCCCGGTTGTCCCGGAGGTTGCCGTGCAGTGGGGCGCCGATGGCGCTTACGTCTGGACGGTGATCGACGGGGCCGCGCAGCGAGCGTCTGCCGACGTGGTTCAGCGCCTCGAAGGTCGCGTCCTGCTCGATCTCGACCTGCCCGAGGGCGCACCGATCGTCGTCGAGGGTATCCAGAGCATGCGCGCGGGGCGCAAGGTCGAGGCGAGCGAGTTCGGCTCATGAGCATCCTTCCGCCGGGCGACGCCGGCGGTCTGCCGGGGCTCAGCATCCGTCGACCGGTCCTGGTTCTCGTTCTGAATCTCCTCGTGGCCCTGGCCGGCGCCGCTGCCCTGCTGGGGGTCGAGATCCGCGAGCTGCCGGACGTCGACCGACCGATCGTCAGCGTGCGCGCCGTGTTCCCGGGCGCCTCTCCCGAAACCATGGACGCCGAGGTGACCAGCATCATCGAGGGCGCCGTCGCCCGGGTGTCCGGGGTGAAATCCCTCGAGTCCTCGAGCGAGGAGAACAGCGCCCGCGTCCGGGTCGAGTTCGATCCATCGAAGGACCTCGACATCGCCGCCGCGGACGTGCGCGAGGCGGTGAGCCGGGTCCAGCGCCAGCTGCCCGACGCGGTCGAGGAGCTGGCCGTCTACAAGGCCGATCAGGACGCCCAGCCGATCGTCACCCTGTCGGTCGTGAGCGACCGCTACGACGAGGCCGCACTGACGCGCATCGTCGAACAGGACATGCTGCCCGAGCTCATCTCCATCGACGGCGTGGCGGATGTGTCGCTGTTCGGGGATCGCCAGCGCATGCTTCGGGTGGTCGTCGATCCGTTGCGCCTGGCCAGCTTCGGGCTCTCGGTCACGGACGTTGCCGACGTGCTGGTCAGCGCCCGCTTCGACGTCCCGGCGGGCAGCTTCCGCTCCGATGACCAGCAGCTGCTGGTGCGCGCCGATGCCTCCGCGGCCGATCCTGATCAGGTCGAGGACATCGTGATCCGGGGCACGACGCGCGTGGGCGACGTCGCGAAGGTCTTCTTCGGGCCCCAGGACGCCGAGTCGTTCACGCGCCTGGACGGGCGTGCGGTGATCAGCCTCAACGTCGTGCGCCAGGCGGGCTCCAACACGATCGACATCTCCGAGCGTGTCCGCGTGTCCGTTGCGGGCCTCAACGAGCGCTTTCCGGAGATCGACATCATCGTCGCCTCCGACGATGCCACCTTCATCCGGGGCGCCGTCGGCGAGGTGCTGCTCAGCCTGTTCCTGACGATCTGCATTGTGATCGCCACGCTCTGGCTGTTCTTCGGCTCCTTCCGGGCGACCATCGTGCCGAGCATCGCGATCCCCCTGGCGCTGATCGGCACGATTGCCGCAATGTGGATCCTGGGCTTCTCCCTCAACATCCTCACACTGCTCGCGCTCGTCCTCGCGACCGGCCTCGTGGTCGACGACGCGATCGTCGTGATCGAGAACATCCAGCGCAAGCGCAGCCAGGGCCTCGGGCCCCGGGCCGCCGCCGTTATCGGCGCCCGGCAGGTGTTCTTCGCCGTGGTCGCTACGACGGCCGTGCTCGTCGCGGTGTTCGTGCCGATCAGCTTCCTGCCGGGCATGGCGGGCCGCCTGTTCCGCGAGTTCGGCTTCGTGCTCGCGGTGGCTGTGGCGATCTCGTCCTTCGTGTCCCTGTCGCTGGTGCCGGCCATGGTCGCGCGGATGCCGAAGCGTGACGCGGCGCCGTCGGCGGCCCGGGAGGCGATCGTGGGCGTCGGACGGTGGCTCGCGGACCGTTACGGGACGCTCCTGCACCGCTGCCTGGAGTATCCGCGCCTGACCTTCGTCGTGGCGCTGGCTCTCCTGATCTCCGCCGCTGGCGTCCACCGTGCCCTCGATGCCGAACTCCTGCCGGAAGAGGATCGCGGGGTCATCAACGTGATGGCGACCGGGCCGGACGGCGTTGGCCTGTCGTACATGGAGCGACAGGCCGAGCGCGTCGAAGCGGTCATCGAGCCGCTCGTCGCCAGCGGCGAGGTCGAGCGGATGCAGACCGTCGTCGGCTGGTGGGATCCGAACCGCGTCCGGGTCACGGCAACCCTGGCGCCCTGGGGGGATCGGGAGCGCACGCAGCAGCAGATCATGGCGGAGCTGCAGCCACAGCTGCGCCGGATCCCCGGCGCCAGCGTTCGCATGTGGTCCGGCAACAGTCTCAACCTTCGCGGCGCCGGTGGTGGCATGGAGATCGCACTGACCGGGAATACCTACCCGGAGATCTTCGCGGCCGCGAAGGATTTCGCGCGCGCCATCGACGAGCGCCTGACGAGCGTCACGGGGCCGCGTATCGGCTACGACCCGACGCAGCCCCAGCTGGCCGTCCAGATCGACCGGCGCCGGGCTGCCGACCTCGGGGTGTCCCTCGACGCGCTTGCCACGACGCTGCGCGCGATGATCGACGGCAATGAGCTCGTCGATCTCAACGTCGACGACCGGGCGGTACCGATTCTCCTCGAATCCTCGACCGGCGCCATCAACGATCCCTCGGATCTGCTGAATCTGTACATCCGGACCGACGGGGGACGGCTCGTTCCTCTGTCGAGCGTCGTCACGCTGCGGGAGGAGGGCGTGGCTGCGGAACTCGAGCGCCAGGCCCAGCGCCGGGCGATCGAGATCGATCTGGATGGCAGCGGCGTACCGCTGCAGACCGCCGTCGACGACCTCCGGGCGCTGGCCGCCGAAGTACTGCCGCCGGGGGTCAACATGGTGCTCATGGGCGAGGCGGCAACCCTGTCGGAGACGTCTCGGGAAGTGGCGATCACCTTCGCCGTGGCCCTGCTCATCGTTTTCCTCGTTCTCTGCGCCCAGTTCGAGAGCTTCACGAGCCCGCTGGTCATCACGCTGACCGTGCCCTTCGCCATCGCGGCGGCCATCTTCGCCCTGTTCCTGACCGGGACCTCGCTCAACGTCTACTCGCAGATCGGGCTGATCATGCTGGTCGGCCTGATGGCAAAGAACGGGATCCTCCTCGTCGAGTTCGCGGATCAGCTGCGGAACCAGGGGCGCAGCGTACGAGCAGCCGTCGAGGAGGCCGCGAAGGTCCGTCTGCGCCCGATCGCGATGACCATCGCGTCGACGGCGCTCGGGGGGCTGCCGCTGATCCTGAGCGATGGCCCGGGCGCCGAATCCCGCGAGGCCATCGGCTGGGTGGTGTTCGGTGGGCTCGGCCTGTCGGCGCTGTTCACCCTGTTCCTCACGCCGGTCATCTACCTCGGCCTCGCCCGCTTCAGCGCAGCGCGTGCGGAGGAGGGCAAGCGCCTGCGCCAGGAGCTGGCGGAGGCCGAGTCGCTCGAGGTCCGTGCCTGACGCCGGGTCAGGTTCCGGCGGCCACCCGCGCGCGAAGCCAAGCAGCGGCGAACGCTGCGCCGTTGAGCTTCACCTGAACCCTGGGTGGAGGCTTGCTCATCGCGGTCCGGATCGCGGCGGCGATGGCGTCACCGCAGTCCGTCGCGATGACACCCAGACCCGCGTTCGCAATGATCTTCGCGCGCTGCGGCTGATCGTTGACCCTTGTTGGCGAGAAGACGGCTCTCGCCCCGGCGGCAAGCACATCCGTAAACGTGTTGTAGCCCGAACGACTGACGGAGAGCGACGCCCTGGACAGGGCTTCAGCGAAGTCCGCCGAGAAAGCCCGAACCTCGAGACGGTCTTCATCGACGACCGCTTCGCGTAGCCATTGCCGGTCGGCTGGCGGCATATAGCTCCCGTCGAAGATCGTCATGGACTGTCCGGCGCAGACGTCGTCACGAACCCTTGGCCAGGCCTCCAGCGCCGCCTCGCACAAGGCCCGCGCGTCATTGCCGCCGCCAGAGCTGAGGACGATGCCACTGCGCATCGAACGCGGTCCAATGCGGGGATCGGACACGTAGCCCGTATGCACCACGGGCGTATCGAGGTCGGGCAGCCAGGGAAACAGGCTTCGCAGGTCGAAGAGACTGGGGTCCCCGTGGCAGAGCACAGCGTCGAACCGTGGCAGTCTCTCCGCGAGATAGGGGCGCAACTGCGCCTCCTGACCTTCGGCGTATTCAAAGCGGTTGATCGGGAGGTCTCTCACGTAGGACAGCACCAGCCCGAAGTCGCGCTGACGCATCCGGTCGATGGCAGCCTCGAGCTCGAGCTCGAGGAGGTGCCGAGCGAAAGGATAGAACTCCAGCATCAAGGCCGCGGGTCGCACCTCATCGATCGCCGCCACCACGGCGTCTCGGCGCCGCCGCAGCGCTTGGGCCAGCGTCAGCGACGGGTCCACGGGCCGGATGACCCGATCGGGTTGTCGGTACAGCGCAGGCAGGAAGCGCCAGTCGACGCTCGTTGGCGCCGGCGCTGGCGGGTCCGGTGGGCCGCCATCCAGTACGACCACGTCGAAGAAAGAGTCGAGGGCCGCCGCGAGGCGAGCCGTGCGGAAGCGATGACCGGTTCCGCGAAACTGCTGCGTGTGCATCAGCACCGCTTGTCGGCTCATGGGTCGAAATTTTCCGAACGGTCGATCCGGCAGGCGATGCCGGGGTCGCCGGCAATGGCGCCAGGGCGACACCAGCGGGTGCCGGATAGCCTACCGTCGTGGCCGGGAGCGAGCGCGTTTTGGGGGTAGGGCATAGGGCGTCTGAACTGAGACGTGAGCGCAAGGGTACCCGCGCCTCGCTGGCCGCGTCATCAGGGGAGCGCTAGATTAGGCGGCTCCCTTCCGACGACGGTCA
>JBCCZC010000024.1:0-24736 GCA_039188505.1 Pseudomonadota bacterium
GGGATGAAGACCATCGAAGGAAAGCTCAGCGGCGTGACGGGTCGCGTCGCCATCGTGGCAGGCCGGTTCAACGGCTTTGTCGTGGAGTCGCTGATCGCCGGCGCCCGGGATACCCTGGTGCGGCACGGGATCGACGACGATGATCTGACCCTGGTACGCGTGCCCGGCGCCTTCGAGATCCCTGCTATCTGTGCGCGCCTGGCGTCTAGCGGCGACTACGATGCGGTGATCGCCACGGGCGCGGTCATCCGCGGCGGCACCCCGCACTTCGACTATGTCGCCGGCGAGTGCGCCAAGGGCGTCGCCGCCGTGGCGGCTCGAGCAGACATCCCCGTCGTCTTCGGCGTGCTCACCTGCGACACCATCGAACAGGCCATCGAGCGTTCGGGCACGAAGGCCGGGAACAAGGGGGCGGAGGCCGCCATGGCGGCCATCGAGATGCTGGATCTCTACCGGACGATCGGGGGCTGAGTGAAGCGCCGGCAGAAGCGGGACAACCCCCACGCCGCCCGCTCCCGCGCCCGCAAGCGTGCGGTGCAGGCCCTGTACCAGTGGGAGATCACGCGGCAGGACGCCGGCGACATCCTGCGCCAGTTCACCGAGGAGCAGGATATGGGGCGCGTGGACGTCGAGTATTTCGAGGCGTTGGTCAACGGCACCGTTGCCGCCGTCGAGGCGCTCGATGCCGTCATCGCCGGCTTTCTCGATCGTGAACTGGACCGGCTCGACGTGATGGAGAAATCCCTCCTGCGCCTCGGCGCCTTCGAGCTGCGTGACCGCATCGAGGTGCCTTTCAAGGTCGTCATCAATGAGGCGGTGTCCCTGGCCGACACTTTCGGCACGGAGCAGTCGCCGACCTATGTCAACGCGGTCCTCGATCGCTGTTCGGGCGAATGGCGCGCGGTGGAATACGCCGCGGCGAAATGACCGAAGACGACCTGATCGCGGCGGTCATGGACGCGGCTGCGGTTCTCCCCGACCGTGACGTGCGGCTGGGCATCGGCGACGACGCGGCGATCCTCGCGCTCGACGGCGGCAGTGATCTGGTCGCCTGCACCGATACCCTCAACCTCGATACCCATTTTCTGGCCTCGCAGCCGCCGGAATCGATCGGCCATCGCTGCCTGGCGGCGAACCTGAGCGACCTCGCGGCCATGGGTGCCGCGCCGCGTTTCGCGCTGCTCTCCCTCAGCATGCCGGCACCCGATGCCGCCTGGCTGGAGGAATTTCTCGGCGGCTTCGGCGCGCTCGCGCGACGCCATGACGTGGCGCTGGTCGGCGGCGACACCACCCGCGGCCCCCTGGCCGTCGCGGTCACGGCGCTCGGCAGTGTGGCGCCTGGAACGGCCCTCACCAGAAAGACGGCGAAGGCGGGTGATCGCATCTGGGTCAGCGGTTCGCTGGGTGGAGCCGCCCTCGCGCTGGCCGACCCCGACGCGCCTCAGGAGCGGCTCCTTTATCCGGAACCGCGCGTGAATCTCGGCCAAGCGCTGATCGGCGTCGCGACCGCGGCCATGGATCTCTCGGACGGTCTCCGGGTCGATCTGCCGCGGCTGCTCGGGCGGCACGGTGGCCGGATCGACGCGGATCGGCTGCCGCTTGCCGGCGCTCTCCGGGGGCGGTCCGAAGACTGGCGCCTGGCCGTCTGCGGCGGCGACGACTACGAACTCTGCTTCACCGCGCCGGTCGCGGCGGATACGGCGGTGTCTGAGGCGGCCGCCGCGGCGGCGACGGCCGTCACGGCGGTGGGTATGGTCACGGACGAAGCGGGCTGCATCCTCGCAAGCGACGGACGAGACATCGACCTCGGGACGCTCACCGGCTTCGAGCACTTCTCATGACGCGCCTCGCGCAGCTGGCCTGGCGGCATCCCGATGGCTGGCTGGCCACCTTCGCTGGCGTCGGGCTGGCGCCGCGGGCCCCCGGTACCTGCGGTTCCCTCGCCGCGCTCGTGCCGGCCTGGTTTCTGCTCGCGCTGCCGCCCCTCGCTCAGCTCGGGGTGATCGTCGCCGGCTTTGCGATCGGCGTGTGGGCCTGCAGCCGCTTCGAGGCGCGGCTCGGGGATCACGACAACGGCGCGATCGTCTGGGACGAGGTCATCGGCGTCTGGATCACCCTCTTCGCCGCGCCGCAGGCGGCCTGGGTGCTGGTGGCGGGGTTCGTGCTGTTTCGGATCTTCGACATTCTGAAACCGCCCCCCGTGAGCTGGGCGGACGACCGCATCGGCGGCGGTCTGGGTGTCATGCTGGATGACGTGCTCGCCGCGGTGCTCGCCTGGATCTGCCTGGCCGTGCTGCTGCGGTTCCTGCCCGTCGGGTGAACGCCGGTTCAGCCTGTTTCCGGAATGAACTCGATGATGCGGATCACTTCCTTGACGCCCCGGACGCGGGCCACGCGTTCGGCGATCCGGTCGGCTTCGGCTTCGGTCAGCAGACCCATCAGATAGACCGACCCGTCGACGCTCACCACCTTCACGCGTTGGGGCGTGAAGCCCGGTACGTCGACCCCGATCAACGCGGTCTTGACCCGGGCGGTCAGCAGCGAGTCCCGGCTCCGGCGCCCAAGGCTGCGGGGTTCGGTGACCTCCAGTTCATTGACGACCCGGACCACCTTCGGCACGCGCTTCGCGCGCTCCTCGGCAAGTTCGCTCACCGCTTCGGATTCCACCTCACCCACGAGGAGGACAGTCCGGTTGTAGCTCACGGCCCGGACGTGGTTGCCGTCGCCGGGTCCGTCTTCACCGCGGTGGATCGCGTCGGTGACGCGCACCGCCATGGCGTCGTCATCCACGACGGTGCCGAACGTGCGCCGGTCGTGGACGGCATTGACGCTGTAGAGGGCCGCGAGCGCGGCGCAGCCCTGGAGGGCCGGCAGCAGGAGCAGCAGGGCAAGCAGGCGAAGGCGTCGTTCAGGCGGGTGCATCGAAGGCATTGGTAATCCAGTCGTGATTCGGTTTCCAGCGGCCGCTGACGGATACGACATCGAAGCGGCAGGGAAGATCCGCGAACTGCGGGTGGTCGCCGAGGAACTGGCGGGCCGTGCGCGCGATGCGACCGATCTTCGCCGGCCCGATCGTCTCGGCGCCGCTGCCATACGCGGAGCGCTGTCGAAAGCGTACCTCGACAAAGACCAGGATGTCGCCGTCGCGCATGATCAGATCGATTTCGCCGAAGCGACAGCGGTAGTTCCGTGCGACCGGGGCCAGACCGGCCGCCGCGAGGTGCCGCTCGGCCGATCGTTCCCAGCGTGCTCCGGACGGCATCAGAAGGCCAGCAGGTCCTCGTCGAGCGTCGGCTCGACCGGTCGCGGACGCCCGCGGACGAAGGTGGCACAGTCCGGCGAGCGCAGGACGCGGCTGCCATCGGCGACGCGGAGTCGGCCGGTTGCCCCCGGGAAGCGGTTCTCGGGGAAGCGGACCAGCCAGTCGAGGTATGGCAGTACGCGGTAGGCGTCGTAGCCGAGCGCGAACAGGCGCGCCCGACCGCCGGCAGCCGACGAGAAGGTCTCGCGCGCCTCGGGTAGGTTGAGTCCGAATCCCTGGCTTTCGATCACCCAGGGGGCGTCGCAGAAGCGGATGGCCTCGAGATCCTTGTCGCGCTCGGTATCGACGGTGCCCGCATAGACGTGGGAGGTGGCGTAGACGGGCAGGTCGCCGGCGCTGTGGAAGGCGAGCTGCGGCTTGATCAGGCGTCCCTCCCGTGGGCGCGCCGCGAGGAAAAGTCCGTCGAGATCCGGCCGGCGTAGGGGCACGAAGTTCACGCGCTGCCCCAGGTCGTTCTCGAGGATGCGCCGACGGTCCTGGGCGGCCTGGAGGCCGACGATCCGTTCGAGCGTGGCGCCGAAATCGTTGGCGCTCTCGGCGTAGACCGAGGTGTCAAAGATCACGCCACCAAGCGCGAGATAGTGGTCGGTGAAGGCGTCTCGTAGCCGATCGCCCCAGGCGCTGTTCGGCGTGAGCGTCACGGCTCGATCGATGCCGTCGGCGAGCATACGCTCGGCCGCGGCCCGCGCCTCGTCCTCGGGCAGGAGGCCGAACTGGAAGACGCCCGCCGCAGCCGGCGCGTTGACCGTGGCGTAGTTCAGGGCAAGGACGGGGACGGCATCGTCCGCTTCGAGGATCAGTGCGGTCACGGCAGCCCGGTCGAGAGGCCCGATGATGACGTCAGCGCCGTCCGCGGCGGCGCGGCGATAGGCGTTCAGCGCGTCGGTGGGTCCAGGTCCACTGTCGTAGAAACGCAGCTGCCCCAGGGCGCCTTGACCGTAGAAGGCGGTCACGATTCCGTCGCGGACCGACCGACCAGCAGCCGCCAGGTTGCCGCTCTCGGGCAGCAGCACGGCGATCAGGCGCGGCGCGCTGACTCCGACCCCGTAGTCCTCGACGAGTTGCGCGGTGACGTCCGGCGCGGCGGGATGGATCGGATACCGCTGCTCCCAGTCTGCGACCGTCCGCGCAAGCGACCGGCCGGCGAAGAGGGCGTCCTTGACCGTCGCCACGAGGTCCAGCCAGCCGTGAATCTCCGAGGTCGGCTCGTTGAGCGCCATGAGGCGGCGGGCCTGCTCGGTCGTGAGCTGCTGGAGTGCGCCTAGAATCTCCTGTCCGTTCGCCGCCCGGCGCGCTGGATCGGGCAGCAGGGCACCCAGGCGAACCCGCTCGACTGCGGACGCGTAGGGCTGGCCCGATTCGAGGAGCGCCTCGGCGCGGAGTCGATGAAACAGGGGGCGATAACTATCGTCGAGCGCCCCCGTCGGATCGAGCAGCCCGAGCCGCTGATGGGCGGGCAGGCCCGGTTCGACCGCGACCTGGAGCACCCGCGCGAGTGCCGCGTCGCCGGCGTTCAGTCGGTTTGCATCGACAGCGGCGAGGAACGTCTCTGCGCGCAGCACGTCCCCATCCTGAAAGGCGGCATCGGCAGCCCGCAGGAGGAACTCATCGCGCCGGGCGGGGGAAGCCTCCGCCGCTCGCTCGAAGCCGGCGGCAGCCGCACCGAAGCGCCCGGCTTCAAAGGCGACCCGGGCCTGCGTCGCCGGGTCGCCGGTCGCATCGGCGCGGGGAGCGGTGCTCGGACCACTC
The DNA here is from genome assembly GCA_039188505.1 of Pseudomonadota bacterium. Classification (GTDB taxonomy): domain Bacteria; phylum Pseudomonadota; class Gammaproteobacteria; order Xanthomonadales; family SZUA-38; genus JBCCZC01. The sequence goes on from JBCCZC010000024.1 coordinate 5,072, forward strand.
GCGCAGGCGGCGACGAGCACGGCCACCAGCAGGGCCGTCATGCAGTGGTCGAAGCGGCGCCGCGGGCAGTGGCAAGGCATGATTTTGACGGGCGGCATGGGATCTCCAGATCGTCGCCCGGACGGCAGGGTGTCCGGAACCGCGTATTATGCCCAATTCATGGCGCGGCGGACTCCCGCCGCGAGGGCGATTCGCTGACGATTGGCGAGTGGCTCGTCACCGGGCGACCTGTGGGAGGGATGATGGCCGGCGTGCTGTACGTGGTTGCGACGCCGATCGGCAATCTGGGCGATCTCACGGTGCGGGCCAGGGAGGTCCTCGCCGAGGCGGACCTCGTGGCCGCTGAAGATACCCGGCACACGATGCGGCTCCTGGACCACTACGGCCTCCAGGCGCGCCTCGAGTCGCTCCACGATCATTCCTCGACGCGTCGGATCGAACAGATCGTGGCCCGGGTGGCGGACGGCGACACCGTCGCTCTGGTTTCCGACGCGGGGACGCCACTGATCAGTGATCCCGGCTTCGAGCTCGTCCGAGCGGCGCGCGAGGCGGACCTCGACGTGCGGCCGGTGCCGGGTGCCTGCGCGGCGACGGCGGCCCTCTCCGTGGCGGGACTCCCGACGGATCGCTTCCGGTTCTGCGGCTTTCCGCCCGCGAAGGCCGCTGCCCGGGAGCGCTTCCTGACCGAGCTGGCCGGAGCTTCAGCAACGCTGGTCCTCTATGAATCTTCCCATCGTGTCGTCGCCACGTTGGCGGCGTTGGCGGACGCCTTCGGTTCGGGCCGGCCCGCGTTCGTTGCCCGTGAGATGACCAAGCGCTTCGAGCAGTACGTCCGCGGCAGCCTCGGCTCGCTTGCCGAGGCCGTGGCCGCCGGCGAGATTCCGACGAAGGGTGAGTTCGTCCTCGTGGTCGGTGGTGCGCCGGAGGGTCGCGCGGACGATGGGACGCTACGCGAACTGCTGGCCGTGCTGCTGGAGGAACTGCCGGCCAGCCGGGCCGCTCGGGTCGCCGCGCGCCTCAGCGGCAGGCCCCGCAAGGAGTGCTTCGCCATCGCCGAGGCGCTGCGCGGGGGCTAGCCGTAACGGGCGCCGGGACAGGGATCGGGTCAGGAGGCTTGAATTTCCCGGGGCTCCGGCGGTCTAATTCCCCGCGAGCCGGCCGGGCGGTCGCTGTCCGATCTTCGGATCGGGTGGAGGAAAGTCCGGGCTCCGCAGGGCAAGGTGCCAGGTAACGCCTGGGGGGCGTGAGCCTACGGAAAGTGCAACAGAGAGCAGACCGCCCGATCCCGTTCGCGGGGCCGGGTAAGGGTGAAAGGGTGCGGTAAGAGCGCACCGCGTCGGTGGTAACACGCGACGGCACGGCAAACCCCACCGGGAGCAAGACCAAATAGGGAGACGATGGTGTGGCCCGCACCGTCTCCGGGTAGGTCGCTCGAGGCGCATGGTGACGTGCGTCCCAGAGGAATGATCGCCGCGGGCTTCGGTCCGAACAGAACCCGGCTTACAGGCCGGCTCGCCTTATCCAGCGCCGGGGCCACTCGGTCCCGGCGCTTTTCCCCACCGTTCCCCACCGCAGTTCTCGATGGACCGGCATCCGCCCGGACCCGTGTGCCCCCGTTCGTCGCTCCTGTTACACGTTTCCTTGACTCATTGCGACCCGCGACCTATTGTGCCTTCAGTGGGAAAAAGTAGGGAAAAGTGGGATAAGTGTTCTACGGCGAGTCTGCCATCAGCCTGGATGCCAAGGGACGTATGGCCATCCCGGCGCGCTTTCGCGAGCTGGTTGCCGAGCATTGCGGCGATCGGCTCGTGCTCACGTACAACGCTTTCGACAACGATTCCCTATGGCTTTACCCCCACGCGAAGTGGGAAGACGTGCGTGACCAGGTGATGAGCCTGAGCACCTTCGACCAGCGTCATCGGCTGTTGCAGCGACGGCTGGTCGGAAGCGCCGCGGAAGTCGAGCCGGATTCGAGTGGCCGGATCCAGCTCCCGCAGACGCTGCGCCAGGTCTCGGGTCTCGAAAAGAAGATCGTGCTCATGGGCATGGGTTCGAAGTTCGAGATCTGGAACGAGGAAGTGCTGAACAGGACCCGCTTCGAACAGCCACTGGGTGAGCCGACGGAGGAGATCTCCAAGCTTGTGATCTAGCGGAGGCTCGAAGCGAGCCGGAGCCGGGTGTCGTCCTCCCAGGGTGGGCGACGAGGATGCGATGACGGACGATGAATTGGCGAGCAGGCCATTTCGGATTGCGCCGGGTGGGGCGTTCCGAAAGGGCCTTTTTGCGGTTGTGGAAAGGGTGATGACGGGATCAGCGGAGCACCGACCGGTGCTGCTGGAGGAGGCTGTGGCGGGGCTGGCAATCCGCCCGGACGGGCGTTATGTCGACGGCACCTATGGCCGCGGCGGGCATGCGTCGCGCATCCTCGAGGCGCTCGGCCCCGACGGTCGCCTGCTGGCCATCGACCGCGATCCCACGGCGATCGCCGCCGCGCGTGAGCGCTGGGCCGGCGAGCCGCGCTTCGCGATCTTCCGCGGGAACTTCTCCGAGCTTCGGGCCGCCGTCGCCGAGGCCGGCTGGTCCGGCGTGGACGGCCTGCTGCTTGACCTCGGCGTATCGTCGCCGCAGCTCGATACCGCCGAACGGGGTTTCAGCTTCCAGGCTGACGGTCCGCTCGACATGCGCATGGACACGACCCGGGGCGAGACGGCCGCCGAATGGCTCGCCGCCGTATCCGGGGAGACCCTCGAGCGCGTACTCCGCGACTATGGCGAGGAGCGCTACGCCCGGCGGATCGTGCGGGCCATCCTGGCCGCCCGCGAGGAAGAACCGATTACCACGACCGGCCGGCTGGCGACCCTCGTCGCCGCGGCCGTTCCGACCCGGGAGGTCGGCAAGCATCCGGCGACACGCACCTTCCAGGCTATCCGTATCGCCGTGAATGACGAGCTCGGCGCGGTCGAGAGCGCGCTGGCTGCGGCCCTCGACGTCCTCCGCCCCGGTGGCCGTCTTTCGGTCATCAGCTTCCATTCCCTGGAGGACCGGATCGTCAAGCGCTTCATCCGGGACCAGTCCTCGCGCCCGGCCGGGAACCGGCGCCTGCCCGTGCCCGTGGAAACCGCCGCCCCGCGTCTCGCGCGGATCGGCAAGGCGATCAAGCCGACGCGCGAGGAATGCGAGGCCAACCCCCGCGCCCGGAGCGCCGTCCTGAGACTCGCGGAGCGGACCGATGCGGCGTAACTGGCGGACCTGGCTGCTTGCCCTCGGGGTCCTCGCGACCGCGCTGTCGGTCGTCTACGTCCGGCACGACGGGCGGCGCGGCTTCGTCGAGCTCCAGGCGCTGGAGCAGCAGCGCGATGAGCTGACGACCGACTGGGGCCGGCTCCAGATCGAATACGCCACCTGGGCGGACGGTAGCCGCGTCGAGCGCCTTGCCAAGCAGCAGCTCGCCCTGCGCGACGCCGAGGCCGCGAAGGTCATGGTGGTGCTCGAATGAACCGACGCCGCCGGCAATCGGTGCGCATGTCCCGGGGACGTTTCTACGTCGTGATCATCGCGATGGCCGCGGCCGTTGCGGTGCTGATCGCGCGTGCGGCCGACGTGCAGCTGCTGCGCAACGACTTCTATCAGGACCAGGGCAACGCGCGGCACGTGCGCCAGGTGCCGATCGTCGCCGTTCGTGGAGCGATCCTTGATCGCAACGGCGAGCCACTGGCAATCAGTTCACCGATCCACTCGGTCTGGGGCAACCCCGCCGAAATGCTCCGGCACCCGGATCGGCTCGTGGAGCTGGCCCGGGCCCTGGGCATGTCGAGCGAGGCGCTTGCCCGCCGCATCGGCCAGCGCGCCGAGCGGGAGTTCGTCTACATCCGCCGGCACGTGGCCCCGGATCTCGCGGAAACGGTCGCGGCACTCGAGATCCCAGGTGTCTCCCTCGAACGGGAGTACCGCCGCTACTATCCCGCCGGCGAAGCGACCTCCCACGTGCTCGGGATGACGGACATCGACGAGCGCGGCCAGGAGGGCCTCGAGCTCGCCTTCAACGAATGGCTGAGCGGCGCGAGCGGCATGAAGCGCGTCGTCAAGGATCTCTACGGTCGAACGATCGAGAACGTCGAGCTGGTCCAGCAACCGCGTCAGGGTCGGGATCTCGTCACCACGGTCGACCGCCGGCTCCAGTACCTCGCCTACCGTGCGCTCAAGGCCGGCGTCGCCGAGCGCGGCGCGCGGTCCGGCTCCGTGGTCGCGCTGGACGTCCGCTCCGGCGAGGTGCTCGCCATGGCGAACGTGCCCTCGTACAACCCGAACGATCGGAGCCGGAGCCCCGGCGAATCCATCCGCAATCGCGCGGTCACCGACTTCTTCGAGCCGGGCTCGGTGATCAAGCCCTTCACCGTTGCCGCGGCCCTCGAGAGCGGTCGCTACCGCCGGGACACGGTCGTCCACACCTCGCCGGGCTTCCTCAAGGTGGGCGCCTACACGATCCGCGATTTCCGCGACTACGGAGACCTCGATCTCACCGGCATTCTGACCAAGTCGAGCAATGTCGGGGCGAGCAAGCTGGCGCTCAATCTCGAGGCCGGCCACCTCTGGGACGCCTATAAGCGCTTCGGCTTCGGAGAGGTGAGCGGCTCGGGCTTCCCGGGCGAATCGCCGGGCCTGCTGCCCCATTTCCAGCGCTGGCGGGAGGTGGAGCAGGCGGCGATCTCCTACGGCTATGGTCTCTCGACCACGCCCCTGCAGCTGGCGCAGGCGTATGCGGCCATCGCCAACCGCGGTCGTATCCGGGCGCCGACATTCGTCAAGGGCGCGCTGAATCCGGACAGCGCCGTCATCGACCCAACGCTCGCCAACCGCCTGGTCGAGATGATGGAAACGGTGACGGGCGATCTCGGAACGGGCACCCGCGCTGCGGTCCCGAACTACCGCGTCGCCGGCAAGACGGGCACCTCCCGCAAGGCCGCCGACGATGGCTACGACGATCGCTACGTCGCGACCTTTGCCGGCTTCGCGCCGGCATCGGATCCGCAGATCGTGGTCGTCGTTTCGGTCAACGACCCGGCCACCGAGGAATACGGTGGTGGCCAGGTGGCCGCGCCGGTGTTCCGGGAGGTCATGCAGGCTGCCCTGCGGCTGACCGGTATCGCACCTGACAACCTCATGGAAGACGAGCCCGTGCGCGCTACGAACTTCCTCGCAGGGGGGCAGCCCTGATGCGACTGGCCGAGCTCCTCGACGGCTTCGCCACCGTGGATGACCGTTCCCTGAGCGTCGATGGACTGACCCTCGACAGCCGCAGCGTGCGGCCCGGCGATCTTTTCGTGGCCCTCGCCGGTGGGCAGCGGCACGGCCTCGAGTTCGCCGCCGATGCCGTCTCCCGGGGCTGCGCCGCGGTGATCTGGGAGCCCGCGACGGATCGTTCGGCGCCGCAGGCTCCCGGTGGACTGCCGAGCTTCGCGATTCCGCACCTCCGCGCGAGCATCGGCGAGATCGCGAGCCGATTCTTCGGCCGACCGTCCGCCGAGCTGCGGGTCGTCGGCGTGACCGGCACGAACGGCAAGAGCAGCTTCGTCCACCTCCTCGCGCGAGCCTTCGGACGCCGGAGCCGGGCGGGTACGCTGGGCACGTTGGGTGTCGGGGCCGTCGGCGACGAGACATCGACCACCCACACGACGCCCGATGCCGTCACCGTGCAGCGATTGCTGCGCGATCTGGCGGACGACAGCGTGCGTGACGTCGCGATGGAGGTGTCGTCCCACGCGCTCGACCAGCGCCGCGTCGACGGCGTTGCGTTCCGCGGCGCGGTTTTCACCAACTTGACTCGCGACCACCTCGACTACCACGGCACCATGGATGCCTATGCCGAGGCGAAGGCCCGGCTGATGTCATGGCCCAGCCTCGAGTTCGCCATTCTCAACGCCGATGATCCGGCGGTGCAGCGATTCCGTGACAGACTCGCGCCGGGCGCGCGGTGTATCGAGTATGGCCTCGCCGAGGGAGCGGTGCGGGGTAGCGCCCTGCGCTACAGCCCGGCGGGGACGCGCTATCGCCTCGAGATGCCGGCGGGAACCGTGAACGTGTCCACCCGGCTCCTCGGGCGCTTCAACGTCTACAACGCGCTCGCCGTGGCCGCCACGCTGAGCGCCAGCGGCTGGTCGCTGCCCGAGATCCACGCGGCCCTCGAGGCCGCAGAACCGGTACCCGGGCGCATGCAGGCCATCGCCCTGCCGGGGCAACCCGTCGTGGTCGTGGACTACGCTCACACGCCGGACGCCCTCGAGCACGCGCTCCGGGCCCTCCGGGAACACGGCCTGAGCGGTCGGCTCATCTGCGTCTTCGGCTGCGGCGGGGATCGCGATCGCGGCAAGCGTCCGCAGATGGGGCGGATCGCCGAGGCCCTGGCCGACCGGATCATCGTGACCGACGACAACCCGCGGACGGAGGCGGGCGATGCGATCGTCGCGGACATTCTCGAGGGATTACGGGATCCGTCCCACGCCATCGTCGAGCGGGATCGCGCCCAGGCGATCGCGACGGCCGTCGCCCTCGGCGGCCAGGGCGACCTCGTGCTGGTGGCCGGCAAGGGCCACGAGACCTACCAGGAAGTCGATGGCGAGCGCCACGACTTCGACGATCGCGAGGTCGCCCGGCGATCGCTGGAGGCCGTCACGTGATGACGCTTCCCCTGTCCGCTGTCGCAGCCGCCACCGGTGGCCGCCTCCTCGGGGAGGATGCGACGATTCGGGGCCTGTCGATCGATAGCCGCCGCGTCGAGCGCGACCATCTGTTCGTCGCGCTGGCCGGGGAACGGACCGACGGTCACGGCTTCGTCGAGGCGGCCGGCGAGGCCGGCGCCGGCGGCGCCCTGATCTCGCGGCCGCTCGAGACGACGATCCCCCGCGTGCTGGTCGAGGACACCGAGCAGGCGATGGGCGCTCTGGCCGCCAGCTGGCGCCAACGCTTCGACCTGCCGGTCGCCGGCGTTACCGGGAGTAACGGGAAGACCACCGTCAAGGGCATGCTCGGCGCAATCCTGGGCCAGCGCTGGCGCTGCCTGGTGACGCCCGGCAACTACAACAACGAGCTCGGCCTGCCGCTCACCCTGTCCCTGCTTGATGCGAGCACCGAGGCCATGGTCCTCGAGATGGGCTGCGGCAAGCCGGGGGATATCGATTATCTCGCCGGCATCGGTCGGCCGCGGGTCGGCATCATCACGAACGCGTCCGCCGCCCACCTCGAACGGCTCGGCACGATCGAGGGCGTGGCGAAGGTCAAGGGCGAGCTCATCTCGGCGCTGCCCGCCGATGGGGTCGCGATCCTGAACCGCAACGACGATCACTACGCCTACTGGTGTGGGGTGGCCGGCGACCGCCGCATCATCAGCTTCGGGACGCGCGAGGACGCGGACGTCTTCGCCGCCTATCAGCACTCCGAGGATGGTCCGCAGGTCGAGCTGCAAACGCCCGCGGGTTCGCTCACCTGCGCGCTGCCGGTCGCGGGCGCGCACAACGCGTCGAACGCTGCTGCCGCCGCCGCTGCTGCGCTGGCCTTCGGTCTCGGTATCGATGAGATCGAGGCGGGTCTGGCCGCGTTCGAGCCCGAGGCTGGGCGCCTACGCTCGCTGCGGCCCGACGGCGGCTGGATCCTGCTCGAGGACACCTACAACGCCAATCCGGCCTCCCTGGCTGCGGGCATCCGTGTGCTGGTCGAGCACGCCGGCGAACGCTGGCTCGTACTCGGTGACATGGCGGAGCTCGGTCCCGAGGAGGAAGCGCTCCATTTCCAGTCCGGCGCCCTGGCTCGCCGCCTCGGCGTCGAGCGGCTGTTCGCGCTGGGGCCGCTCGCGCGCCATGCCGCGATGGGCTTCGGTGACGGGGCGCAACACTTCGACGACCGTGAGGTGCTGGTCGCCGCGCTGGCGGCGGCCCTCGAGCCCCGCGTGGTCTGCCTGATCAAGGGCTCGCGCAGCGCCCGCATGGAGGAGGTCAGCCGCGCGCTGGCCGGGGAGGCGGCATGCTCCTGATCCTCGCGGAATGGTTGAGCGATCTCGCCAGCGGCTTCAACGTCTTCAGCTACGTCACCTTCCGCACGATCCTCGCGGCCCTAACGGCGCTGGCGTTCTCGCTGCTGCTGGGTCCGTGGATGATCGGCCGACTCTCCGCCTATCAGATCGGACAGCCGATCCGGGACGATGGCCCCCAGACGCACCTGGTGAAGGCGGGCACGCCGACCATGGGCGGCGCGCTGATCCTGGTGGCGGTGCTGCTCGCGACGCTGCTCTGTGGCGACCTCGGCAACCGCTACGTTTGGGTGGTGCTGGCCGTGACGGCGGCCTTCGGGCTGGTGGGCTGGCTGGACGACTACCGCAAGCTGGTGCTCAAGGACAGCCGGGGATTGCCTGCGCGCTGGAAGTACCTACTGCAGTCCATTGCCGGCCTCGCGGCAGCGGTCTACCTCTACGTCACGGCCGACACCGCCGCGGCGACAACCCTGATCGTGCCCTTCTTCAAGAACGTCGCGATCCCGCTGGGCATACTCTTCATTCCGCTGACCTACTTCGTGATCGTCGGCAGCAGCAACGCCGTGAATCTGACGGACGGTCTCGACGGTCTGGCCATCATGCCGACCGTACTCGTGGCCGCCGCCCTTGGGATCTTCGCCTACGCCTCGGGCCACTCGGTCTTCGCGAACTACCTCGATATTCCTCGGGTTCCGGGTGCCGGCGAGCTGGCCATCGTCTGCGGCGCGCTGGCCGGCGCGGGGCTCGGCTTCCTCTGGTTCAATACCTATCCCGCCCAGGTCTTCATGGGTGATGTCGGTGCGCTGGCAATGGGCGCTGCGCTCGGAGCGATCGCCGTGGTCGTTCGCCAGGAGCTGGTGCTCTTCATCATGGGCGGCGTCTTCGTGATGGAGACGGTTTCCGTCATCCTCCAGGTGGCGTCCTTCAAGCTCACGGGGCGGCGGATCTTCCGCATGGCGCCGATCCATCACCACTTCGAACTCAAGGGCTGGCCGGAGCCGCGAGTCATCGTGCGCTTCTGGATCATCAGCGTGGTCCTCGTGCTCGTCGGTCTTGCGACCCTGAAGGTTCGCTGATGGCCCAGGCGAAGCGCAAACAGGTTCGCATCGACCGCTTCGAGATCGACCCATGGCTGCTGGGATCGGCCGTCGCGATCGCGACGCTCGGTATCGTGATGGTCGCCTCGGCGTCCGTCGCCATCGCGGAGAAGAGCGAGCTGCCCGTGTACTACTTCGCGCTGAAGCACCTGGTGGCGCTGGGGCTCGGGATCGGACTTGCCTGGCTCGCGACCCGGATCCCGCTCGACAACCTCGAGAAGGCGGGCCCGCTGCTGCTGCCGGTGGCGATCGTCGCGCTGCTGCTCGTGTTCCTGCCGGGGCTTGGCCACACCGTCAACGGGGCGACGCGCTGGGTCAACCTCGGATTCATGCAGTTCCAGATGGTCGAGGCCGTGAAGATCCTCTTCATCCTGTTCCTGGCTGCCCACCTGGTGCGCCACCAGGAGCAGGTCACCACGAGCTTCCGCGGCGTACTCATCCCGTGCGCAATCGCCGGCTTCATTGCCGCCCTGCTGCTCGGTCAGCCCGATTTCGGCGGTGCGGTGCTGATCCTCGCCACGGCCGGTACCCTGCTGTGGCTCGTGGGCGCGCGTTTCCGGGACCTTGCGTCGCTCGGGCTCATGACCGTGCCGGTGATGGTCTGGTTGGCGCTGTCGGAGTCCTATCGTCTGCGCCGGCTGCGCAGCTTCCTCGACCCCTGGGCGGATCCCTTCAACGAGGGCTTCCAGCTGGCCCAGGCCCTGATCGCCGTCGGCCGCGGCGAACTCTTCGGCGTCGGCCTCGGCGGCAGCGTGCAGAAACTCTTCTACCTGCCGGAAGCCCATACGGACTTCATCCTCGCCGTGCTTGCAGAAGAGCTCGGCTTCGTCGGCATCGTGCTCGTCCTGGCCGCCTACGGGGTGCTCGTCGGCCGCGGCATGCTCATCGGCATGCGCGCCACGGAGATGGGGCGACCCTTCGTCGGGCTGGTCGCCTGGGGACTCTCCGCACTGCTCGGGATGCAGGCGGTGATCAGCATCGGCGTGAACCTCGGCGTGCTCCCGACCAAGGGTCTGACGCTGCCGCTGATCAGCTCTGGCGGCAGCAGCGTGATGATGAGCGCGCTGACCATCGGCCTCCTGCTGCGCTGCGCTGCGGAAACAGCCGCCGAAGGCAAGGCGCTCGATGCGCAGGTGGCGACATGACCGGCGGCGTGCTCATCATGGCTGGCGGCACCGGGGGGCACATCTTTCCGGGGCTCGCCGTCGCGCGCGCTCTTGAGGCCCAGGCCGTGCCCGTCGCGTGGCTGGGCAGCCGCATCGACATGGAGGCCGACCTGGTCCCTGGTGCGGGCATCGAATTCCACGGCATCCGCGTGGAGCGGCTGCGCGGGCAGGGCACGCTCTCGCTGCTCCTGGCCCCGTTTCGCCTGCTTCGGTCGATCCTGCAGGCGATGCGCGTCATCCGCGCTGTGGCCCCCGCGGCCGTGCTCAGCATGGGCGGTTTCGTCGCCGGCCCCGGCGGCCTTGCAGCCTGGCTGCTGCGCCGGCCGGTCGTCGTCCACGAACAGAACCGCGTGCCGGGCCTGACGAATCGCGTGCTGGCGAAGCTTGCCGCCCGGGTCATGGCGGGGTTTCCCGATGCCTTCACCCGGAAGGACGTCCGGGTGGTAGGGAATCCCGTGCGGACCGAGATCAGCAGCGTGCCGCCGCCGCCCGAGCGGTTCGCGAACCGGACCGGCGCCCTGCGCCTCCTCGTGCTGGGTGGAAGCCAGGGCGCGCGGGGCCTCAATGAGCGTGTCCCGGCCGCAATTGCGAGACTGCCTGCGGCTGCCCGGCCCGAAGTCCGCCACCAGGTCGGTGCGCGGCACGAGGCCACCGCCCGAGAGGCCTATGCAGCGGCCGGGGTCGACGCTTGCGTCGAGCCATTCATCGAGGACATGGCCGCGGCCTATGGCTGGGCCGATCTCGTGATCGCCCGCTCCGGCGCGCTGACGGTGGCCGAGGTGGCCGCGGCGGGCGTTGCCGCGATCTTCGTGCCGTTCCCCTTCGCCGTCGACGATCATCAGACCCGCAACGCCGAGTTCCTCGCCGAGCGGGGCGCGGCGCAGGTGATGCCCGAGCGCGACCTGGATCCCGAGGTGCTGGCCGCCGTTCTCGTCGACCTGGATCGCGGTCGGCTCGAGGCCATGGGCAGCGCGGCCCGCGCGGCCACGCGGCCCGACGCCGCGGCGGCCGCGGCGGACGTTTGCCTGGAGGTGACCCGATGAGCGCCGAGCGCATGCGTCGCTTCCAGCGGGTCCACTTCATCGGTATCGGCGGCGCCGGCATGTGCGGCATCGCCGAGGTGATGCTGAATCTGGGCTACACCGTGACGGGTTCTGATCGGGCGCGGTCCGCCGTTGTCGAGCGCCTCGGGCGCCTCGGCGCCGAGGTCCAGGAAGGCCACGAGCCGGCCCTCGTCAGGAGCGCCGACGTCGTCGTCGTGTCGAGCGCCATCCGGGAGGACAATCCCGAGGTGGTCGCGGCCCGCGAAGGCCGCAAGCCGGTCGTGCCCCGGGCGGAGATGCTCGGCGAGCTGATGCGGTTCCGCGAGGGGATCGCGGTGGCCGGTACGCACGGCAAGACAACGACGACGAGCCTCACGGCGAGTCTGCTCGCGGAAGGTGGTCTTGATCCGACCTTCGTCATCGGTGGCCTCCTCAAGGCGTCCGGCACCAACGCCCGCCTCGGTGCCGGTCAGTATCTCGTCGCCGAGGCGGACGAGAGTGACGGCTCCTTCCTGCTGCTCCAGCCGATGACCGCCGTCGTCACGAACATTGACCGCGATCATCTCGAGACCTACGGGCACGACTACGAACGGCTCCTCCAGGCCTTCGAGGAATTCCTTCATCACCTGCCGTTCTATGGGCTCGCCGTCGTCTGCGGCGACGATCCGGGGGTCCGGGCCGTGCTGCCCCGCCTGACCCGGGACGTGGTCACCTACGGCCTGTCGCCCGAGAACGATCTGTACGCCGAGAACGTCCGGCAGGACGGCCTTGAAATGACCTTCGACGTGCGTCGAAAGGACGACGGCCAGCGGCTGCGCGTCAGGCTGGCGCTGCCGGGCGAGCACAATGTCTGCAACGCGCTCGCGGCGATCGCCGTGGCGCACGACGCGGGGGTCGACGACGCCGCCATCGTCCGGGCGCTCGGCCAGTTCGGCGGAATCGGCCGGCGCTTCAACGTCCACGACGACGTGGTTCTCGACGATCGCCGGCTGCGGGTCATGGACGACTACGCCCATCACCCGACGGAGCTGGCGGCGACCATTGCAGCGGCGCGCGCGGCCTGGCCGGACCAGCGGCTGATCGGCGTCTTCCAGCCGCACCGCTACACCCGGACACACGAACTCTTCGACGACTTCGCAACCGTACTCAATGCGCTGGACGGGCTGGTGCTGCTCGAGGTCTACGCAGCCGGGGAGGAGCCGCTTCCCGGGGCCGATGCGCGCTCCCTCGCTCGCGCGATCCGGGCCCGGGGACGCCTCGATCCCGTGTTCGCGCCGACGCCTGACGATGCCCTCGAGCTGCTCCCGGACATCGTTGCAAACCACGATGTCCTCATGTTCCTCGGCGCAGGCAATGTCGGCGCCATGGCCGGGGAGTTCGTCGACCGCTGCCGCCCGGAGGCCGTGTCGTGATGGCCGCCCCAGAACACGGTCGCGTTGCCGTCGTGATGGGCGGAGCCGGTGCCGAACGCGAGGTGTCCCTCGACGGCGGCCGCGACGTGCTTGCCGCGCTGGTGGCCGCCGGCGTGGATGCCCGGGGCGTCGACGGCATCCCGGCCCTGCTCGAGCAGATCGCCGCGGGGTCCGTCGACCGCGTCTTCAACCTCCTGCATGGGCGCATGGGCGAGGACGGTACGCTGCAGGGTGCCCTCGAGTGCCTCGGCGTCCCCGTCACGGGTTCTGGCGTGCTTGGCTCCGCCGCGTCCCTCGACAAGGCCCTGTCGAAGCGCGTCTGGCGTGACTGCGGTCTACCGACGGCCGATTTTCGCGTCCTCGGTCCCGCGGACGATGCCGCCTCGGCTGCCGCGGCGCTGGGCTTCCCGCTCGTGGTGAAGCCCGTCTCGGAAGGCTCGAGCGTCGGCGTGACCATCGTCCGCGCCCCGGAAGGCTTTGCGGCCGCTGTCGCCGCCGCCCGGTCCTGCGAGGACCGGATCCTCGTCGAAGCGTTCGTGGCAGGGGCCGAATACACCGTCGGCCTGCTTCAGGGCGAACCGCTGCCCGTCATCCGAATCGAGCCCAACCGCGACTTCTATGACTATGCGGCCAAATACGAGTCCGACGGGACGGCGTACCACTGTCCGAGCGGGCTGACGGCTGCCGACGAGGAACGCCTGCAGTCCCTGGCGCTCGACGCCTTCGCGGCGCTGTGCTGCGAAGGCTGGGGGCGGGTCGACTTCCTCGGTGCGGGCAGCGACGTGCGGTTGCTCGAGATCAACACCACGCCGGGCATGACGTCGCACAGCCTGGTGCCGAAAGCCGCCGGGGCTGCGGGCATCGGCTTCGAAGCGCTCTGCCTGCGCATTCTGGAAACCAGCCATCGGGAGGCGCGCGTATGACCGGATTCGATCGATTCATCCGGTGGTCCGCGGGGCTCACGTTGGCGCTCGTGGTCTCCCTCACCGGCTACGCGGTCCTCCGCGGTAGCGACATCGAGGCGCTTGCGATCCGTTGGATCGACGTTACGGGCACCTTCGAGCGCGTCACCGCGGAGCAGGTTCGTTCCGCTGCGGCGCCGCACCTTGAGACCGGCTTTATCGCTGCGGATCCACTGGCCGTCCGGCTCGCGGTCGAGGCGCTGCCCTGGGTGCGTCGCGCGGAGGTCACCAAGGACTGGCCCGACACCGTCGAGATCAGCGTGACCGAACACCATCCGCTGGCCATCTGGGACGACGGGCGCCTCCTGAGTGAAACCGGACGCCTGTTCGACGTCGACGACACAATGGTCCCGCAGGGATTGCCGCTGCTTTCCGGCCCCGAGGATCTGGCCGTCGAGATCGTCGTCTTCTACCAGGAGATGCAGCGCCGTCTGGCCGGCACGGGCTTCGACGTTCGCCGCCTCGCGCGCTCCGATCGCGGCGGCTGGCAGGCCGAGCTGAGCGATCGCGTGACGCTGATCCTCGGATCCGTTGATCCGCTGCCGCGGCTTGCCCGATTCCTCGTGGCCCTGCCGCATCTCGAGTCCATGCCGGGCCAGGAGCTCGCCGGTGTGGACCTTCGCTATGGCAACGGCTTCGCCGTGCGCTGGCGGGAGTCCCCGGCGGACGGTACGGCGCCGGTGGTGGAGCAGGAAATGATCGTGGCGAGGCACGAGGGATGATGGCGCGCACCGACAAGCAGCTGATCGTCGGCCTGGACATCGGCACCTCGAAGGTGGTCGCGATCGTCGGCGAGGTCTCGCCGGACGGTACGGTCGAGGTGATCGGCGTCGGCTCGCACGCATCGCGTGGCATCCGCCGCGGGGTCGTCGTGGATATCGAATCGACGGTCCAGTCGATCCAGCGCGCGGTCGAGGAAGCGGAGCTGATGGCGGGCTGCGAGATTCAATCGGTCTACGCGAACATCGCCGGGAGTCACATCTCGAGCATGAATTCTCACGGCATCGTCGGCGTCAAGGACGGCGAGGCGACCGAGATCGACGTCGATCGTGTGCTCGACGCTGCGCGAGCGGTGGCGATCCCCGCCGACCAGAAGGTCCTGCACGTTCTGCCGCAGGACTACATCATCGACGGCCAGGAAGGTATCCGCCATCCGGTAGGCATGTCCGGCGTAAGGCTCGAGGCGAGGGTCCACGTGGTCACCTGCGCGGCGAGCGCGGCCCAGAACATCTCCAAGTGCGTCGCGCGCTGCGGGCTCCAGGTCGACGACCTGATCCTCCAGCAGCTCGCGTCGAGCTACGCGGTCCTGACGGAGGACGAGAAGGAGCTGGGCGTCTGCCTAGTCGATCTGGGCGCTGGAACCACCGACCTGGCGGTGTTCTGCCAGGGGGCGATCCGGCATACGTCGATTATCCCGATCGCCGGCGATCAGGTGACGAATGACATCGCGGTCGCGCTCCGGACGCCCACGCAGTATGCCGAGGAGATCAAGATCAAGTACGCGTGCGCGCTGCGCCAGCTCGCCTCCGCCGAAGAGACGATCCAGGTGCCGAGCGTCGGCGACCGACCGCCGCGCCGCCTGGCGCGTCAGACCCTGGCCGAGGTGATCGAGCCGCGCTACGAGGAGCTGTTCTCGCTGGTGCAGGCGGAGCTGCGGCGCTCGAGCTTCGAGGATCTCATCGCTGCGGGCATCGTGCTCACCGGCGGCGCCGCGAAGATGGAAGGCGTCGTCGAGCTGGCCGAAGAGGTCTTCCACGTGCCCGTGCGCATTGGCACCCCGCAGTACGTGTCGGGGCTGTCGGACGTGGTGAACAACCAGATTCACGCAACGGGCGTGGGCCTGCTCCTCTACGGAGCGCAGGCCGAGGAGAGCCGAGGGCAGCGGCGTCAGCCGGGCGCCCTCGACGGTTTCTGGAATCGCATCCGCGCCTGGGCGCGGGGCGAGTACTGAAGTGGGGCGGTTTGGCAGGGTAGCCGGACCGAGTTGCAAGGTTGGCGCGGGTGGCGCGCCGGAAAAGCAGGCCGATCGCGAACGGCCTTCATCAAGGTAGGAGAGAGATCATGGCATTTGAATTAATGGACTCAGACGGCCAGTCAGCCGTCATCAAGGTCATCGGGATTGGAGGCGGCGGCGGGAACGCCGTGGGCCAGATGCTGGACGCGCAGATCGACGGCGTCGAGTTCATCTGCGCGAACACCGACGCGCAGGCGCTGAAGAACATGGAGGTGCAGACGAACCTCCAGCTCGGCAGCAACGTCACCAAGGGCCTGGGCGCCGGCGCCAATCCTGAGGTCGGCCGGCAGGCGGCGCTCGAGGACCGCGAGCGCATCACCGAGGTGCTCGAGGGCGCCGACATGGTCTTCATTACCGCCGGGATGGGCGGTGGCACCGGCACGGGCGCGGCACCGGTTGTCGCCAGCCTGGCGAAGGAGATGGGGATCCTCACGGTGGCCGTGGTCACCAAGCCGTTCCCCTTCGAAGGTCCCCGGCGCATGCAGGTGGCCAATCAGGGCATCGACGAGCTGCGGCGCTATGTCGACTCGCTGATCACGATCCCGAACGAGAAGCTGTTGACCGTCATGGGCGGCGACATCACGTTGCTGAACGCTTTCTCTGCCGCAAACGACGTGCTCCTCGGCGCGGTCCAGGGCATTGCCGATCTGATCACTCGCCCGGGCCTCATCAATGTCGACTTCGCCGATGTGCGCACCGTCATGTCCGAAATGGGCATGGCCATGATGGGCACCGGCTTCGCCAAGGGCGACGACCGGGCCATCGTCGCCGCCGAGGCGGCCATCGGCAGCCCGCTGCTCGAGGACGTCAACCTGTCCGGCGCCTGCGGCATCCTCGTGAACATCACCGCGGGCCTCAACTTGTCCATGCGCGAGTTCGAGGAGGTCGGTCGGACCGTCAGCGATTTCGCCGCCGAGGACGCCAATGTGGTGGTCGGCACCGTGATCGACCCGGAGCTCGCCGACGAGCTGCGGGTGACTGTCGTGGCCACGGGCCTCAACCGGTCCGGCGCGCAGGCCGAGGAAAAGCCCATGCGGCTGGTGCGAACCGGTACGACGGATGCCGTGGACTATGAGGCGCTGGCGATGCGGCCGACGGTCAACCGCATGGAGCAGGAGGAAAAGCCGGTCGAAGAGCCGGCAGCACCGGCTCCAGCGGCGTCGGACGATCAGCTCGACTACCTGGATATTCCGGCGTTCCTGCGCCGCCAGGCCGACTGAGACAGCACACCAGCGGGACCCCGGGCCGCGGCCGTTCGCGACGATCTCTCCGTCGCGGCCGGGGGTTCTGCCCCTCACGAAGGGGTGTTGTAAATTTGCAACGGGCTGTTGTATTTCTGCGCAAAAATGCTTTCATTGCCCAGAATTGCTGTGCTAGTATCGGCGCTTCCTCAAACGCCTGTATCAAATTCAGGGGTTGGGCGGACCGAATAATGATAAGACAACGAACCCTCAAAAACGTCATCCGCGCCACCGGTGTGGGCATCCATACGGGCCAGAAAGTGCTCCTGACGCTGCGTCCCGCGGCGCCGGACACGGGCATCATTTTCCGCCGGGTCGATCTGGATCCGACGGTCGAGATCCCGGCGCGCCCCAACAACGTGGGCGACACGAGCCTGTCGACCACGCTGACCTGTGACGACGTTCGCATCTCGACGGTCGAGCATCTGCTTTCCGCCATGGCCGGCCTCGGGATCGACAACGCCTACATTGATCTGAGCGCCTCCGAGGTGCCGATCATGGATGGCAGCGCGGGTCCGTTCGTCTTTCTGATCCAGTCCGCGGGTATCGAAGAGCAGAACGTGCCGAAGCGGTTCATCCGCATCCACAAGCCGGTCGAGGTCCGCGACGGCGACAAGGTCGCGCGGTTCACGCCGTATGATGGGTTCAAGGTGCGCTTCTCGATCGATTTCGATCATCCAGTGTTCCGCACCCGGGCCAACGCGGCGGAGATCGACTTCTCAACGACTTCGTTCGTCAAGGAAGTCGCGCGCGCTCGCACCTTCGGCTTCATGCGGGACATCGAGATGCTTCGCGAGCGCAATCTCGTGCTCGGCGGCAGCATGGACAACGCGATCGTCCTCGACGACTACCGCATCCTCAACGAGGATGGGCTTCGCTACGACGACGAGTTCGTGAAGCACAAGATCCTCGACGCCATCGGCGACCTCTATCTCCTCGGGCATAGCCTCATCGGTGCTTTCGACGGGCACAAGTCCGGCCATGCGCTCAACAACGAGCTGCTCCGGACCCTGCTGGCGCGCCAGGATGCCTGGGAAGAAGTGATCTTCGAGGACGAGCGGACGGCGCCGATTTCCTACGCGCACCCGGCTCAGGCCATCTGATTTCCCGCGCGGGGTGCCCTACGGCGCCCCTCAATCGTTGCTGCGATCGCGTCCGACGAGGGCGGCACAGCGGCGGAGATGCTCGCGTGCCGTCGCGCTGACTTCACGCGGCGGAGGGGAGGGTCTCGGTGCCTCGGGCGGCACGATGCGCACTTCGATGCGGTGCACGGGCCTTTTGATGTTGCCGGGGGCCCTGTGTATGATCGCGGGGCTTGACTGGCGCAGACGCGTCGCCCAGACCGGTGACGACGCGGTCAAGACAAGAACGCCGTCGCGATAGTTGGCGAGATCACAGTGCGGCTGCAGATCCGCGGGGATCAGCGGCCAGAGGGCTTTTTTCGCTGCCGCGAGCCAGCGGGCCCGGGCTTCGATCTTCCCAAGTCCCCGAAGGGTCTTCTGTAGCGGTACGGATCCCAAGGGTTGCGACCTCGAACAAGCGGATGCGATCGGTCCATGAACATCATTATTCTACGCGAAGCGGGTAGCAAGCCGCTCCGCCTGCAACTCAGCCGGCAGCGGCTTCTTGCGTTTGCCGGTTTTGGCCTTGGCCTCGTCGTCGTCGTGACGGGGGCGCTGGGCTTCTTCCTGGGCGACGCCTTTGGCCTTGGGCAGGGCAATGCGAAGGATCGAATCGAGGTCATGCAGGCCTCCGTTGCCGAGCAGCTCGAAGCGCTCGAGGCCCTGCGGCAGGAAAGCGACAGAGAACTCAACGCCATGGCGATACGCCTCGGTGAGCTTCAGGCGCGGTCCTCGCGGGTCGAAGCGGTGGGCGAGCGGCTGATACGCATCGGTCAACTCAACGACGGGGAGTTCAGCTTCGGAGATCCACCGGCGATCGGCGGGCCGACCGCATTCCTGAGCGAAGGGCTGCCCGAGCGCGTCGATATCGACGGCGGCATCGCAACACTCGAAGCCCAGCTCCGGCGCCAGGCCGCCGAGCTGGACGTTCTCGAGAGCCTGATCGCTGATCGGCAGCTCGACGAGTCCCTTCAGCCGGCGGGCCGGCCGGTGCTTGCCGGCTGGCTGTCCTCGGGCTTCGGTCCGCGTCCAGACCCGTTTACCGGTGAGCCCGACTACCACGCCGGACTCGACTTCTCGGGCCGGGAAGGGGATGACATCATTGCCGTTGGTGACGCGGTGGTCGTACGGGCGACACGACATCATCAGTACGGGCTTCTCGTGGATCTGGACCACGGCAACGGCTACCTCACCCGGTACGCCCACAATAGCGAGAACCTGGTCTCCGTCGGTGATCGGGTTCGCGCCGGGGACGTCATCGCAAAAATGGGTAACACCGGCCGCTCGACCGGCGTCCATCTGCACTTCGAGGTGTGGTACCAGGGCCGTCGCGTCGACCCGAGCCGGGTGGTCGCTCAGATTCGCGGCTGATCCCGGGCCTTCGAGCAGGGAGCCTGTCGGACTTAGCCGAATCTACAGCAGCGCCGCCGGAGTGGCCTACGGCGGTTTTCGCGCAGCGAAAGAAGCCGTGGGTCCGAGGCGATCAGCGCGTGATGCCTCGTGCGGCATCAGCAGCTGATACCCGTTCGTCGAATAGCTACGGCAGCTGCGCGGCTGTTTCAGATCCACGCTCGACGAGAGTGGAGAAA
>JBCCZC010000025.1:0-24710 GCA_039188505.1 Pseudomonadota bacterium
GACGATTCTGCCACGCGGTGATCACGCGGCCGGCCGCGGCCGGCTGGTCAGCCAGACGAGCAGCGGGGCCCCGATCCCCGCTGTCACCACGACGACCAGCAACTCCCGGCTGCCGAGAACGCCGCGGGAGAACGCATCGTTAAGCGACGCTGACATGACGATTGACAACCCCTCGCAGCCAACCAGAGCCACCGCGACGGTAGTCAGCAGCGGTCTCTGCAGCCATGCCCTCAACTTGTCCTGCACGTCACCTCGCGGGCTGGGGCCCGAAAGGCATCTCTCCAGCTGATCCGGCCCGGTGATCGCGAGGGGGGAGTGGAGCGGGTGATGGGAATCGAACCCACGTCATCAGCTTGGGAAGCTGAGGTTCTACCATTGAACTACACCCGCAGGTCGGGGAACTGGCGGCAACGTAGGCACGGCCAATGACCCTGACGGCCGATAGGATAGCAACGAAATATCTTCGGACGCCATGCCGACTCCAAGGCATGGGGAGATCAACCGGAATTTTCCGCAAGAAGCGGTTGGCCACGAGCTTGGCGAGAGTATGATGCCGGGTCACCCAGGTGCTCGTGGCCCCACCTTGCCCAACCCCAACCAGACGATTTCCCGCACGCTGATCGCGACGCTCGGCACCCTCGTCGCGCTGTCGGCGATCGCAATCGACATCAGTCTGCCGGCGATTCCGCTGATCGCGGCAGATCTGGGGATCGCCGGGGCCGACGCGCAGTACGTGATCTCCGCCTACCTTGCCGGCTTCGGGCTGGCCCAGCTGCCGATCGGTCTCGCGGCGGATCGGATCGGGCGCCGACCCGTGCTGTTCTGCGGTCTGGTCCTCTACCTCGCCGCCAGCGTGGGCGCGAGTTTCGCGTCGTCGCTACCGGAGGTAATCACCGCACGTTTCGTGCAGGGCCTGGGCGGCGCCGTCGGTCCCGTGCTGGCTCGCGCCATCGCCCGGGACCTGGCCGGCGGCCAGGAGGGTGCCCGGCTCCAGAGCCTGCTGATCTCGGTGCTGACGATCGCTCCGCTAATGGCGCCGCTCGTGGGCAGTGGTCTCGTCACGATCTGGACCTGGCGCGCTGTGTTCGTCGCAACCGCGTTGATCGGTGGCGTGGTCCTCGTCCTTGCCGCCGCGGTCGTCCCCGAAACGGGCCAGCTCCGACGCCACGCCCACCCGCTCGTCCACCTCGGGCACGGCGCCCGGGCGTATTTCAGCCGTCGCTCCTGCTGGGTCGGTCTCGGAATGTTGTCGCTGCCGATGGCGGGCTTCACGGCGGTGCTCACCGCATCCTCCTCCGTGAT
Organism: Pseudomonadota bacterium; assembly: GCA_039188505.1. Taxonomy (GTDB): domain Bacteria; phylum Pseudomonadota; class Gammaproteobacteria; order Xanthomonadales; family SZUA-38; genus JBCCZC01. The sequence goes on from JBCCZC010000025.1 coordinate 1,303, forward strand.
GGCCGATGTCTTCGGCGTGAGCCCGCAGCAGTTCGGACTCCTCTTCTCCGCCTGGGCCGTTGCCTTTCTCGCATCGACCCTCTTCAATCGGCGCGCGTTGACCCGGCGCCCCCCTTCGAGCCTGCTCGGGTTCGGGACCACGCTGCTGAGCGCGAGCGGCCTGCTGCTGGCGCTACAGTTGATCGCCGGAGACATGGGTCTGGCCGCGTTCTGGGGCGGCATTGCGGTCTATATCCTGGCGCTGGGACTCCTGGGACCCAACGCCACCGCGCTGATCCTCGAAGACATACCGGACTACAGCGGGATTGCAGCGTCGATCTCCGGGACGATCCAGCTCGGCCTCGGTGCGGCGACGTCCCTGGCTGTCGCCTGGCTCTACGACGGCACCACCGCGTCGCTCCTGGCGATCCTGACCGGCGCCGCGGCCGCGACGCTGGCGTGGTGGTGGCTGCTGGGGCGAGCGACGTGGCCTGACGCCGCCCGGAGGCAGACCCCATGACCCGAAAGCCCGAGCAACGCCTCCTGATTGCCTGGTATCTCATCGGCACCCCGATCTTTGCCCTGCTCGATTTCGCCCTGGATCTGTCGTGGCGGGTCGCAGGCCTTGAGAGCCCGGAACTGCGCCTGGCCTACTACGCGGCCCTGATCGTCCTGGGCGTTGCCATGCGCGGTCGCCCCTGGCTGGCGCGGCTTGCCGCCCTGGCGGAGTCCTCCCTGGCGATCGCAATCACCCTCATCGGCGCGTGGACCGACGTGCTGGGCATGACGACGACCTTCACGGGCGAAGCGATCGCTGCCTTCGACTGGCTGGTGAACCTGCTGCTCTGCGGCGGCGTGGGGATCTATGCGTTCAATCGCTCCGTGGCCGATCTGAGGGAATGAGCCGTATCATTGCCAGCCGGCCCACCGGCGCTGCCATCGAGAGCACTCATGCCGGTAACCATTCGCGCGGCCGCGCGTAAGGTTGTTTTCGAGACCGAGTCGGAGACCGATGAAAGTTCGCTTGCTCGCACTCTGCATGTTCACGGTGACCGCCTCCGGCGCCGCGGCCGAGGTCGCCGACGGGGGTTCCCAAGGGGTCCAGGCGATCGCCTGGATCGAACGCAACCTCGCTCCGGCTCACTCGCTGGAGCAACACGTCCAGCGCCGCGCCCTCCCGGACGTCATGGAGGAGTACCGGATTCCCGGGCTGAGCATGGCGTTCGTGGATCGAGGCAAGATCGCGTGGACGCAGGCCTATGGGTTCGCCAGCCTCGAGAATCGCGAAGCGGTGACCGGCCGGACCGTCTTCACGGGGGCATCCCTCAGCAAACCGCTTGCGGCCGTTGCGGCGCTGGACCTGGTGGAAAGCGGCCTGCTCGATCTCGACTCGGACGTGAATCGCTGGCTCCAAGGTTGGCAGATCCCGGCCAATGAATTCACCGCCGAAAGCGCAGTCACCCTGAGGCTGCTACTCGGTCACCGCGCCGGGGTGCGCAATGACCTCTGGTCTTCCTATCTGCCGGACGAACCCGTCCCAACGCTACTGCAGATGCTGTCAGGGCAGCCGCCCTCCGTCGAACCGGCGACCGCGGTGGTTACGGTTCCCGGGGATGCGGAGCGGTATTCGAACCCGGGCTACACGATCATCCAGAAGCTCATCGAGGACGTGACCGGTCAGGCGTTCGCGGCAACGCTGGATGAGAAGGTGTTTCGTCCGAGCCGCATGCACGAGAGCACCTTCGAGCAGCCCATCCCGAGCGACCTGTTCGCCCGCAAAGCCACAGGCTACGACGGGGATCTCGAGCCCTTCGCGTACAAGATCTTCCCGTACCAGGCGGCGGGCGGCGTCTGGACCACCCCCTCGGACATGGCGCGCTTCGTGATCACCCTGTTCGAAGACCTGGACGGTGCCAATCAGATTCTCGCCGAGCAGACCGCGCAACAGATCTTCGAGCGCGATCCCGCGCGTCTGGCCTTCGCGAAGATCTTCGACGACACGAGCGACGATCTGATCTTCCGGCACTACGGCACCAACCAGGGCTTCTCGAGTTATCTGGTCGGGTCGCTGCAGAAGCGTCAGGCCGTGGTGATCATGACCAACGGCCACATGGCCTTCGAGTTTCTCGACTACGTGGCCAGGGCCGTCGCCGAATTCTACGAGTGGGACTACCTGCAGCCCGAGATCCATCCGCGCGTAGCGATCGCCGCGGCGGAGCTGGCAGGCTACGCCGGCGAGTTCGACCTGAACGGAACAGAACTCGCTTTCTCGGTCGAAGACGGCGGGCTGGTCATGAAGCACGAAGCGAAGCCGGAGCCGACGACCCTGACGCCCATCGGACCGGGGACCTTCATGGCACCCGAAGCGTCCGTGCGATACCAGTTCCTCAAGGCCAGGCAGAACAGCGACGGCACCTTCGTCTGGGTCCGCGTGACGGCAGCCGGAGGGTCAGAGGACTACGCGGGGCGGGTGGAATCCACGGCACCGGCCGCCGACTGAGCGACGCCACCGACTGCAGCCAGAGGCTGCCATCGCAGCTAGGGGAAAGTGAACCGAGCCATCCGCCGCAGGCAGCACTCCGCTTCTACGTTTCTGAGAACAAGGGGTCGCGCGCGCCGGCGGTTCTATCGGCGCCAGCGGCGCCGAAAAAGAAGTCAAGCGTCGACACCGATTCCGGCACTCCGCTTCTACGCTTCTGAGAACAAAGGGTCGCGCGCGCCGGCGGTTTTATCGGCGCCAGCGGCGCCGAAAAAGAAGCCAAGCGTCGACACCTAATAGCGGAAGTGCTTGATCTTCTCGCCCTTCTCTCCGATGTCGGTCATCGCCTCGATGCCAATCTCGAGGTGGGCACTCACGAAATCCCTTGTGACCGCCTGGTCGGACTCCTCGGTCTTGACGCCCTCGGGCGTGACCGGCACGTCCGAGACCAGCAGGAGCGCGCCGCGCGAGATCTGGTTCTTGTGCCCGACGATGAAGACCGTGGCCGTTTCCATGTCGATACCGATGCAGGTCATGTCGTGGAGTTTCTGGTGGAACGACTCGTCGTGTTCCCAGACGCGGCGGTTGGTCGTGTAGATGACACCGGTCCGATAGTCGAAGCCGCGAGCCGCGACCTTGTCGGAGACGAACTTGTGCAGCTTGAAGGAAGGCAGAGCCGGCACTTCCGGCGGCATGTAGTCAGAACTCGTACCCTCGCCGCGGACCGCAGCGATCGGCAAGATGAAGTGGCCGATCTCGGTCGATTTCTTGAGGCCCCCACATTTGCCCAGGAAGAGCACACCCTTCGGCATGATCGCGCTGAGCAGGTCCATGACCGTTGCCGCGTTCGGTGAGCCCATGCCGAAGTTGATGATCGTGAGCCCCGCGCTGTTGGTCGCCGCCTGCATCGGGCGGCTCCCCTCCCCATAGATGTCGCAGTCGAACTGTTCGGCAAAGGTCGCGACGTAGTTCTGGAAGTTCGTCAGCAGGATGTGGGTGCCGAAGCGATCCAGCGGCATGCCCGTGTACCGCGGCAGCCAGTTCCGCGTGATTTCGAGTTTTTCCATCATGTTCTTGTTCTCCTTTTTCTGATGGTGGTGTCCGCGCTCACGGCGCGGATTGGCGGCGGAGTCTAGCAGAACCGTGTGTCCGGACCGTGTCCGGGCCCTCTGCCCTATCCGCCCGGATTGTCCGACCGGGCGCCACGGCGGCGCAGGAATCGCGGACACTTGATCAATCCATAGGCGGAATGGCGATGGCCGCAGGTCTGGCACACAGTTGAGTTCCACTCAACCTAACATGACGAAATTTCCGTATAATTAATGCCCCACTAGGGTATAATTTCCGAACCTTTTCAGAAATTACTGAAACTTCAGAAGTGACCCCAACGATCAGCAGTTTCGTGATGCATTTTGGTGAGATGGGTAGCCGCTGGGGCATCAACCGGACGGTCAGCCAGATCTATGCGCTGCTGTTCGTCAGCCCGGACGCCTTACACGCCGAGGACATCATGAACGCGCTGAACGTGTCCCGCGGCAACGTCAGCATGGGCCTGCGCGAGCTGCAATCCTGGCGCCTCGTCGAGACCGAGAGCCGGCCGGGTGACCGCCGGACCTACTACCGGGCCCCCGACGACATCTGGCTCATCTTCCGAACGCTGGCCGAGGAGCGGCAGCGCCGTGAGGTCGATCCGACCCTCTCGATGCTGCGCTCGGCGCTCTTGACCGATCCAGCTTCCGAGGCCGACGCGGTCGCCCAGGAGCGGATGCGCGAGATGTATGAATTCATCGAGATGCTCACCGGCTGGTTCGCCGAGGTGCAGCGTCTCTCACCGAAGACGCTGACCCGCCTCATGGGCATGGGGTCGCGCGTCGGCCGGCTCCTCGAGCTGGTCGACCGGAGTCCCGCTCCAAACGAATCCCCGACCACTTTGACGCCCCCGACCGTCAAGGAGTAACGCCATGGAAGCACTGATCCTCGCGAGGATTCAGTTCGCCGCTAACATCTCGTTTCACATCCTGTTTCCCACGATCACCATCGCGCTGGGCTGGATCCTGTTCTACTTCAAGATGCGCTACAACCGCAGCGGCGACGAGCGCTGGATGGATGCCTATCGCCTGTGGGTCAAGGTGTTCGCGCTGTCCTTCGCCATGGGCGTGGTGAGCGGTATCACCATGTCTTTCCAGTTCGGCACCAACTGGCCGGGCTTCATGGAAGCCGTGGGCAACATCGCCGGCCCACTGCTGGCCTACGAGGTCCTGACCGCCTTTTTCCTCGAGGCCACCTTCCTCGGCATCATGCTGTTCGGCCGCACGCGAGTGTCGAACTTCGTCCACACGCTCGCGACCTTCCTGGTGGCGATCGGCACGACGTTTTCGGCCTTCTGGATCCTGGTGCTGAATTCCTGGATGCACACGCCGGTCGGCTTCGAGATGATCGACGGGCAGGCGCATGCCACGGACTGGCTCGCGATCATCTTCAACCCGTCGTTCCCCTATCGCCTGACGCACATGCTGCTGGCCTCGGGGCTGACAGCGGCCTTTCTCGTCGCCGGCCTGTCCGCCTACCGTTACCTTCGCGGTGACCGGTCGCCTGGAAACGACACCGCCCTGCGCACCGGCGTCTGGCTCGCGGCCCTGATCATTCCCCTGCAGATCCTCGCCGGTGACCTGCACGGCCTGAACACGGTGAAGCATCAGCCTGCAAAGGTTGCGGCCATGGAGGGCCTCTGGAACGACACGGAGGGGGCGCCGCTCATCCTGTTCGCGATCCCCGATGAGGACGAACGGACGAACCACTTCGAGATCGAAATCCCGAAGCTCGCGAGCCTCATTCTCACGCACGATCCCGACGGCCTTGTGCAGGGCCTCAACAGCTTCGAGGGTGAACACCCACCCGTCGCACCCGTCTTCTGGTCCTTCCGGATCATGGTGGGTGTGGGCATGCTGATGCTCGCGGTCAGCTGGCTGACCGCCTGGCGCCTGCGCCGGCACGGGGCGCCCTCGCCGTGGCTTGCGCGGGCGCTCGTGGCCATGACCTTCTCGGGCTGGGTGGCCACGCTGGCCGGCTGGTACGTCACCGAGATCGGGCGCCAGCCCTGGCTGGTCACCGGCGTCCTCACCACGGCTCAGGCCACATCCACGGTCCCGGCCCCCGCCATCGCCATCTCCGCGGCCCTGTATCTCACGCTCTACGCGGCGCTGATCGCCGCCTACGTCTCCGTGCTGTTCTACCTCGCGCGGCAAGCCGCAGCCGGCGCGCTCACGCCCGAAAAGGCGCGGCTCGACAACCCGTTCAAGCCGGTGGAGGCGTGACATGGAGTACTGGCTGCCGCTGATCTTCCTTTTTCTCATGGCGCTGTCGATGCTCATCTACGTGGTGCTCGACGGCTTCGATCTCGGCGTCGGCGCGCTCATCGCGGCAGCCGACGACGACCAGAAGGACATCATGGTCGCGTCCATCGGACCCTTCTGGGACGCGAACGAGACCTGGCTGGTCCTGGGCGTCGGCATCCTGCTCGTGGCCTTCCCGGTCGCGCACGGCGTGATCCTGACCGCACTCTACCTGCCGGTCGCGTTGATGCTCTGCGGGTTGATCCTCCGGGGGGTCGCCTTCGACTTCCGGGTCAAGGTCCAGGCGGACAAGAAGCCCCTGTGGAACCGTATCTTCTGGTCGGGCTCGGTCGTGGCGTCGCTGGCCCAGGGCTACATGCTGGGCCTCTACATCACGGGCTTCCGCAACGGGCTGGAGGAGCATCTCTTCGCGGCCTTCATCGCGCTGGCCGTGCTGGCCGGCTACGCACTGCTGGGTGGCACCTGGTTGATCATGAAGACGGAAGGTGACCTCCAGGCACGGGCCGTCCGGTGGTCGCAAACGGCGCTCGCGCTCACCGCCCTCGGCGTACTCGCGGTCTCTGCCGCAACCCCGATCGTGAGCGAGCGGATCTTTGCCCGCTGGTTCGAGGGCCCCCAGGTGCTGGCCCTCGTGCCGATCCCGGTCCTGACGGCCGGCCTGTTCCTCGCGTGCTACCGCGGCCTGCGGCGGCTCAAGCGTGGCGCCGGACGCGAATGGACGCCCTTCGCGAGTGCCGTCGGCATCTTCGTCCTGTCGTTCCTGGGCCTAGGCTACAGCCTGTTCCCCTACCTGGTGGTCGACCGCATCGACGCCTGGGAAGCCGCGAGCGCCCCCGAATCGCTGCTGATCATTCTCGTCGGCACGCTCGTGACGCTGCCGGCGATCCTGGGCTACACGGTCTTCGCCTACCGGGTCTTCTGGGGCAAGGCCACGCGTCTGAGCTACGAATAGGCGACCCGATGCGGCCAGGGCGGCCGGCTCAGCTCCCGATCATGCCCATGGGTGGGCGAAACCGTTCGGTGTCGTAGACCCAGATCTCGACCCGGCGGTTCTTCTGCCGCCCCCCTTCGCTCTGGTTCGAGGCGACCGGCAACGCCGGGCCGTACCCCCGGATGCGGGTGGGCTGGACGCCCAGGCGCTGCAGGCGGCTGCCGATGTACTCCGCGCGCACGAGGCTGAGCTGCGTTGCGAAGGCAGGAGACGTCTCCTGCGCGTCGGCAAAGCCCATGAGCATGACGGCATACCGCTCGCCTTCGGTCTGAACGAAGCGCCTGATCCTTTCGAGATCACGCTCGGCTTTCGAATCCAGACGCGTTGCCCCGGGGCGGAACCGGATATTGACCGAAAGCCGTTCTGCGCCCTCGACGAGGGCCGCGTAGTCGGTCGGGGCATCGTCCGGGAGGAACGGCTTTGCCCGGTAAAGGTACTGCGCCACGTAGCCGCGCGCTTCCGCGACGGCCTGTCCGCGTTGGCTCTGCGCGAACTCCAGGAAAGCCTCCGTGACGGCGTTGCGGCCACTCGCCGGCACGTAGAAGAACAGCCGTCGCGCGAGCGCGTAGTCTTCGGTCGCCACGGCGAAGGGCGTCGGGAGCAGCGGCTGGGTCCGATCCTCGAAGATCGAGACGGCCTTCGAGCTCCGGATGTTCGGCAGCGACACGAAGCCGATCCCCCCACGGTCGCGGGCGACGTCATCGGACAGCAGTTGGTTCGACTCGTAGCGCCGCGCGGTGCCGGCGAGGCTGGCGTCGCCGAGGACCAGGTTGGCGAACGTATCGAAGGTTCCAGATCGGTCGTCGCGCGCATAGAGGTTGATCGCCCCGCCAGACCAGCCCAGCTCGCCCCAATCGCGCACGGCCCCCGAGAAGATGGATTCGAGCTGGACCTTGCTCAACTGCCGAGTCGGGTTGGCGGGGTTCACGATGACGGCGATGCCATCGAGCGCCACGACATATTCGTCGGCGATCGGATCGAAGCCACCGAGGGTCTCCGCAAAGCGCGCGGCCTCCGTCTCGCGGATGGGCCGGGAGGACATGGCGACGTCGGCGCCGCCGGCGAGCACGTCCCGGAAGCCGGTAGAAGAGCCATGGCTGTGCAGCTCAATCGTCAGGCTCCGGGCACCCTTCCGGGCGATGATTCGGCGCTCGAGCGGTGCCGTCTCCACCTCCGAAAAGATGCGGTAGCCGCTGTTCGAAAGCCAGGCCTTGACGAGCGCGGGTGCGAGCGCCGCGCCGACCGTATTCGACCCGTGGATGCGCATGTCCTGCGCCTGGATGAGGCTGGCCACGCAGAGACCAAGCACACCGAGAATCGCTCTGACCGTCATGATTATCCCTGTTTCGTCGATGGCACCGAACGCGAGAGAATGGCGGCCGACTGTTGCCGCGCTGTTGCACTTTCGTGACGAGCCGACCGATCGACAATCCGCTGGCGGGTTAGGCGGAGTCGAGGCTTTCGGTACAATTGGGCCGTTCCCGCAAGGGATGGAACGGGAAGAACGACAGGTCATGAAACAGGCGCCCGGGCCCAATCCCCTGTTCGACGCCGAACCAGGGGTGCGGAAGGTCCGCAGCTTCGTGCTGCGGGAGGGTCGGCTGACGCCGGCCCAGCAGCGCGCGCTGGGCGAGCTCTGGCCGCGCTTCGGTATCGACAACGCCCACACGCCCATCGATCTGGCCGCTACCTTCGGGCGCGACGCGCCGGTCATCGTGGAAATCGGCTTCGGTAGCGGCGATACGCTGGCCCACATGGCGCGGGAAGCCCCCGAGACGAATTTCGTCGGTATCGAAGTGCACCGGCCGGGCATCGGTCACCTGCTCAATCTGCTCCAGGAGCAGTCGATCGACAACGTGCGCGTCATCTGCGCCGACGCGGTGCAGGTGCTGACCGAGCGGATCGCGGACAGCGAACTCGCGGGCTTGCGCCTCTATTTCCCCGACCCCTGGCCGAAAAAGCGCCACCACAAGCGGCGGATCGTACAGCCCCCCTGGGTCGACCTCGTGGCCCGTCGCCTGCGTCCGGGCGGCGTCCTCCACATGGCGACCGACTGGATCCCCTACGCCGAGCACATGCTCGAGGTCGCGAGCGCCGAACCGCTGCTGGAGAACATCGCGAGCGACGGTACCTGGGTCGATCGACCGAGCTGGCGCCCCGAAACCCGTTTCGAGCATCGGGGCGAGGCCCTGGGACACGGCGTCCGGGACTTGATGTTCCGCCGGACCGACCCGGCCGCCTTGCGGTGAGCGCCATCCCGACGCCAGCGCCGGCAGGAGATCGCGGCTGATGGGCGGCGAGCTGGCGCTGACCCAGGACATGATGATGGTGCTCGCCGTACTCGGCGTCACCATCGCGCTGTTCGTCTTCGAGCTTCTGCGCGTCGACGTCGTTGCCATCTGCGTTATGGTCGCCCTGGGACTGCTCGGTCTCGTGCCCTCGAGCCAGCTCTTTAACGGATTTGCCTCGAACGCCGTCATCTCGATCATCGCCGTGATGATCATCGGCGCAGGTCTCGACCGCACGGGCGTCATGGGCGTCGTGGCCAGCGGGATCCTCAAGATCGGCGGCAAGACCGAGGCCCGCATCCTGCCGCTCGTCTCGGCTACCGTCGGCGCCATCTCGGGATTCATGCAGAACGTCGGCGCCACGGCGCTCTTCCTGCCGGTCGTCTCGCGCATTGCGACCCGCAGCAACCTGCCCCTCGGACGGCTCCTCATGCCCATGGGGTTCTGCGCGATCATGGGGGGCACCGTCACGATGGTCGGCTCCTCTCCGCTGATTCTGCTCAACGATCTGATCGAGAACTCGAATCGCAACCTGCCGCCCGGGGCGGCGGCGCTGCGAACCTACGAGCTGTTCGACGTGACGCCTATCGGCCTCGCGCTGATCACCGCAGGCATCATCTATTTCCTGGTCCTGGGCCGTTTTCTCCTCCCGACCGGGGGCGAAAGCAAGACCGGACGCTCCGCCCGCACGCAGAACTATTTTGCCGAGACCTACGGCGTCTCCGGCGACATCTACGAACTGGTCGTCACCTCCGAGAGCCCCCTGGTCGGCCTGACCGTCGGCGAGGCCGAGGAAGATCCGGCCGCGCCCTTCTTCCTCGCCATCCGCAACGGCGACGACACCCACATGTCGCCCGAGCGCGAGGAGATGATCTGGGTAGGCACCGTGCTCGGCGTCATGGGGCCGCGCAGCGAGGTCCGCGAGTATGCCGAGCGGAACGAGCTGAACCTTCGGCCGCGGCTGCGGAACTTCGGCAATCTGTTCAATCCGACCCGGGCCGGAATCTCCGAAGTCGTGATCGCACCCGGCTCGAAACTCATCGGCAAGACGCTCGAGGAGCTCCGCTTCCGGAAGCGCTACAGCCTGAGCGTGCTCGCGGTCTTTCGCGGCGAGGAAGTATACCGACGCAACGCCCGCAAGCTGCCGCTGCAGGTCGGCGACACGCTGGTCATCCACAGCTTCTGGGGCGACCTGGCGAAGGTCGCCCGGGACCGGGACTTCGTGGTCGTGACGGACCTCCCCACGGAGGAACAGCGGCCGAACAAGGTGGGTTGGGCCATCCTGTTCCTGTCGCTCGCCATCGGCATGATCCTGTTCACCGATTTCCGCCTTTCGATCTGCCTGCTGGTCGGGGCGATGGGGATGGTGCTGACCGGGGTGCTCAACATCGACGAGGCCTACGCGGCGGTGAGCTGGAAGACCGTCTTTCTCCTCGCAAGCCTGATTCCGCTCGGGCTTGCCATGGATACCACCGGCACCGCCGCCTGGATCGCCCAGGAAACGGTCAACCTGCTCGGCGACGTGCCGCAGTGGGAGATCCAGCTGGTGCTCGCGCTGCTGACCACGTTCTTCACGCTCGTGATGTCGAACGTCGGCGCGACGACGCTGCTCGTCCCCCTCGCGATCAACATCGCCATCGCCACCGGCGGCGATCCGGGCACCTACGCGCTGATCGTGGGCATCGCCGCATCGAACGCGTTCCTCATCCCGACCCACCAGGTGAGCGCGCTGATCATGGGCCCCGGCGGCTACCGGGTCACGGACTTCATGAAGGTCGGCGGCATCATGACGATCATCTTCCTCGTCGTCATGCTCGTGATGATCAATCTCTTCTATAACTGACGTCGAGGACCGGCCATTCTCGGCCGACCCGGACCCCGAAGTTCGTCCACGTGGCTTTCTGATTGCTCACGTTCTCAACCGCCAGGGCCGTCGCAAGCCACGCCGCGCGCTTGCCGTCGCGGGCTCGGCTCTGCTTCCGCTTTGTAGGGGCCACCCCGAGCCGCGTCGGCGGCGTCTTCCTGTGCCGCGTCGCGTCTCCGTTGCGGGAAGGGGCAACGATGACACGGACCGAGTTCAGGCGTTCTCGAAGATGAGGTACACGTCGGAGCGCATGTAGGCCGACCCGGGTCGCGGGGTGGGCTGCCGGACGAACCCGCACTTCTCATAGAGATGGATCGCCTGCGGCAGCTTCGTACTGGTCTCGATGAACAGCAGCCGGCCACTCTTCCCGCGCCAGGCCTCGATCAGTGCAAGGACCAAAGCCCGACCGATACCGGCGTTCTGGTGGCCGGGCTCGACGCCCATCTTGGTGATCTCGTACTCGTCGCCATGCGCCTTTAGGGCGCCGGTACCGACGACGCGGCCATCCAGCAGGGCGAAGAAGATCGCCCCGCCAGGGTCGATGATGTGCTGCTGCGGCTCGGTCAGCACCGCCTCGTCGATGGGCTCGACCTCGAAGAAGCGTTCGAGCCAGTCGCGGTTGAGGCGATCGAAATGCTCGGCGAGTTCGGGGCTGAACGCCCGGACCTTGACCCGTCCGGTCATCCGAAGATACCGCGAAGGACCAGGAAGAAGATGATCGACAGGACCGCACCGGCGGGGATCGTCACGACCCAGGACAGAAAGACGCGGCCTACCACGCCCAGATCCACGGCACCGACGCCACGGGCGATGCCGACGCCGAGGACCGCGCCCACGAGCGTGTGCGTCGTGGAAACCGGAATGCCGGTCACGGACGCAACCACGATGGTCGTTGACGCCGCCAGCTCGGCGGCGAAGCCGCGGCTCGGCGTCAGTTCGGTGATCTTCTCACCGATCGTCGCCATCACCTTCCAGCCGTAGGTGGCAAGACCGACGACGATGCCGATGCCGCCGAGAAAGAGAATCCAGATCGGCAGCGCGGCGTCCTGCATGACGGCCCCCGCCTTCGCAACGCTGACCACGGCCGCCAGCGGACCGACTGCGTTGGCGACGTCGTTCGAGCCATGGGCGAAGGCCATGGCGCAGGCCGTGCAGACCATCAGTACGGCGAAGACCTTCTCCACGGTGCTGAAGCGCTGTTCGGCCTCGGCCTTCGGGTCGGGCTGGATCCGGCGGATGAAGACGGACCCGAGCATGGCGATGATCACCCCGAAGAATGTCGCCAGGCCGTAGGACTGCCCGATCGACAGCTCGATGCCGACGTGTTTCAGGCCCTTGAAGAGCGTGACCAGGGTGATCACGAAGCCGACGAGGAAGATGTAGAACGGCACGTAGGTCCGCGCCCGGGCCAGCGGATCCTCGCGATCGAGGATCAACCACTGGACACTGCGGAACAGCAGAAAGGAAAGGATGCCGGCCGAGACCGGCGACACGACCCAGCTCGCGACGATCGTTCCGACCTTGTCCCACTTCACCGCGTCGACGCCGAGCGAGAAGGCGGCGAAGCCGACGACGGCGCCGACGATGCTGTGTGTGGTCGAAACGGGCCACCCGCGGGAGGTCGCAATCGCCAGCCAGGTCGCGGCGGCCAGAAGCGATGCGAGCATGCCGAAGACCAGGAGTTCCGGCGTGCCCTCGAACAGCTGCACGTCGACCATCCCCTTACGAATCGTCGACGTGACAGCACCGCCGGCAAGCACCGCACCGGCAAACTCGAACACCGCCGCCACGATGATCGCCTGCTTGAGCGTCAGGGCCCGCGCGCCGACCGACGTGCCCATGGCGTTCGCCACGTCATTAGCGCCGATCCCCCAGGCCATGAACAGGCCAAAGGCCGCGGCGAGCGCCACGTAGATGAGATAGTTTTCCATTCGCGGGGTATTCCGGAGTCTTGGGTCAGGTCGTGATCAGCAGTTCCAGCTGGCGCGCTGCAGCGTCGGCAGCCCTGCCGATTGCGTTGATCTCATCCAGGAGGTTGCGAAGCATGACGGCGTCCACAGGAGATAGATCGACTTCGGCGCCATGGGCCACCTTGCAGGCTTCCCAGTGGGCGTCCGAGGCCACTGTCTCGAGCCGATCGAGCTCGTCGATCATCGCCACGAAGGCCTTCAGCTCGTGGCCATGAAACCCGGACGCGAAGAGCTCGTCAAGCTCCTCCACGCCCGCGAGAAGTTGCGCCACGATGGCCTCGTTGGCGGCGATGAGTGGGTCGAGGCCGACGTCGATACCCCGTCGTTCTCCGGCAAAGCGAAGGGCGAATTCACGCGCTCCGGTTCGTGCCCGCAGGGCAATTTCGTGCTGACGGTCCACCAGCTCCCGGAGCTCCGCGCGGGAGATCGGCAGGAACAGGCGTCGCGTCACGTGGTGGCGGATCCCACGGCGCAGTTCCTCGGCCTCGCCGATGGCCGAGTCCATGCGGGCCAGGGCGAGCTCAGCATCGCCGCCGCGAACCAGCGCGACGAGATCGGTGACGCAACCGCAGCAGCGCTCCGCGTGGCGCTGAATCGCAGGCACGGGCGACTTGGCAAACGCGGCAAGGAGTTCCTTCATCAGCACACCTCCGACAGGCTCGTGAGGGTTCGTTCTTCCGGGATGACGCAGCGGAAGATACTACCCCGACCGACCTGGCTTTCAATTTCAAGGCGCGCGTCATGCAGCGCGAGGACGTTTTTCACGATGGCAAGACCCAGCCCCGTGCCGCCGGTGGCCCGGGACCGGTCCGGGGATACGCGGTAGAAGCGCTCGGTCAGCCGCGAGACGTGTGCCGTGGCGATCCCTGGTCCGTTGTCCGCCACCTCGAAGACCGCCTCGTCCTGGCGCTGGTACCAGCAGAAGCTAACGGCCCCGCCGTCCGGCGTGTAGCGGATAGCGTTCGACACCAGATTCATGAAAGCTGATCTGAGGTCGTTGGGACTACCCAGGACGGCCAGCTCTTCCTCGACCTCGCAGGTGATCGTGTGGCGCCCCTCGCTGAGAAGCCGGGCCTCGCTCGCGACGCTCTGGACGATGCCGACCACATTGACGACGACCTCCTGGTCGGGCGAGATGCTCGCGTCGAGTCGCGAAAGGGTCAAGAGATCTTCGACGATGGCGCGCATGCGCGCGGTCTGAGCCTCCAGCCTCTCCACGATCGGCGCCCACTCGGCGCCGGCCTCGCCCGCCATCGTCTCGACGTAGCCGCTGATGACCGTCAGCGGCGTGCGCAGCTCATGGGACACACTGGCCACGAGGTCCTGGCGCACGGCCTCAACCTGTTGAATCCGCGTGATGTCCCGCGTGACCATCACGTATCCCTTGTTCGAGTACCGGTACAGGCGCAGCCGCAGGCGACGATCGCCCGACGGCGCATCGACGATCAGGCCTTCGCGCGTCTCGTCGTCACGCTCGAGCCAGCGGTGCACCGCCGGATCGGCCATCAGGTCCGTGAGCGGTCGCCGCAGATGCTGGCGCTTCCGGAACCCCATGAGCCGGGAGGCACCCGGGTTGAACCAGCGAATCCGGAATTCGGTGTCGAGGATCACCACGCCGTCAGGAAACGCCACTGTCGCCTCGCGGAATTCGCGAACGATGTCGAGCAGTCGCCGCTTGCGCCCGCGGCTGTCCTCCTGGCGCCGATGCATCGACCCAACCACCTGGGACCAGATCCCCTGCCCGGTCGGTGGCGTTAGCCGACGGCGCGTCTCGAGGCGCTGATGAAGCCGGTAGAGATGGCCGAGATGCCAGCCGAGCCATGCCGCGAGCATGGCGGTGAGTGCGGCCCAGGCGGCATTGAACGGTGCCCCGACCACGGCGGCCACGGCCAGCAGGGCGACGAAGCCGCCCAGGCTTGCCCGCCGGGCCGATGACCCATTGCTCCCCATCCGACTCATCCGCGTTTCGTACGATCAGACGGTCGTGGAAAACCGGTAGCCAGCGCCTCGAACAGTCTGGATGAACTTCTGGTAGTCGTGAGGCTCTAGCGCCTTCCGGACGCGGCGAATATGGACATCCACGGTACGCTCGTCGACGTAGACGTCTCCACCCCAGACATGGTCCAGCAGCTGGCTGCGGCTGTAGACCCGCTCCGGGTGGGACATGAGAAAGCTCAGCAAGCGAAATTCGGTCGGTCCGAGGCTGAGGGGCTTGGCACCGGCAAAGGCGCGGTGCGCCGCCAGATCGATCTTGAGGCCTTCGCTCTCGATGACCTCGCTATCGCCCGTGGGCGAGGCGCGCCGGATGACGGCGTTGATGCGAGCGACCAGCTCACGCGTCGAGAACGGTTTGACGAGGTAGTCGTCAGCGCCCGTTTCGAGGCCGCGGATCCGATCGTCCTCATGGCCGCGCGCCGTGAGCATGATGATCGGGATGTCCTTGGTCAGCTCTTCCTTGCGCAGCCGGCGGGCATAGTCGATGCCGCTCATGCCCGGCAACATCCAGTCGAGAAGGATCAGGTCCGGAACCTGCTTCATGATCTCGTTCTGAGCGTCGCGGACGTCCTCGGCCTCGATGCAGTCCATGCCGCTACGAGCCAGGGCAAAATCGACCATCTCGCGGATCGGCGCTTCGTCTTCGACTATGAGAATTCGCTTCTGCACGACCGTTCGCCTCTGTGCCGGGCCGGGGAAGTGTGAGGCCGCCACCCAGATGCTAAGCTGGGATTCGACTGGCCCTTGCGGTCGGCAGCAACTGCCGTCGTGTAAATACCGCCGCCGGACCGCGCAATTTTAGGACCCGCATTGTTACAGTCCCATGAAATCGCCGGCCGGCAACCCGCGCTTGCCATCCTGCTGACGGAGGCGCCGCGTGATGACGTGCGCGGCGCGGCAGCCCGGCGCCTGGTACAGGCCCTGCAACGCTCGGCACGGGGGCTGCCGGCGGTCTACTTCTATGCCGATGCCGTCACCATCCCCGGCGACGTGGCAGCCGCAGCGCGGTGGGCCGCGCTCGGGCCGCTCGACCTCGCCGCGTGCCCGGCCGCGGCCGAGCGCCGCGGAGTCGATCTGGCCGTGCAGCGCACCGAGCTTCGCGTCGAGCCGCTGGGGCTCACGGCATGGCTTGACCGCGTACTCGACGCCGATCGGGTCATCCGCCTATGAGTGCGTCCCGGTCGATCGGCGTGGTCATTGAGAGCGCACCGGGTCCGTCATTGGCGCTCCGCGAGGCGCTGGATCTCGCCTTTGCCGGCCTCGCGCTGGACCAGCGAGTCAGCGTCTTCTTCCTCGGCGACGGGGTGCTGCACTGTTTGCCGCCCGCTGCGAGCGACGGTCCCGATCCGGCGAGGCTCATCGGCTCGCTCCCCCTCTACGACCCGGCCCTGGTGGCGGTCGACGCCGACGCATTGGCAGCCCGTGGCCACGGCACCACCACGCTGCGGTGGCCTTTCGAGCGCCTCTCGACAGCCACGATCGGCGATTATCTGGGCGCGCAGGACCTGCTGCTGTGAGCGTCCTGCACCTGGTATTCGCAGCGCACGCCCCGGACGTCTGGGCCGAGGCGAAGGCGGACGACGCCATTGTCCTTGCTGGCGGCGCGGTCGTCGGGAGCCGCGGTGAACCTCCGGCGACGGCCGCAGCGCGAGTGGGCGTGCTCGCGACGGACCTGCGGGACCGGGGTCTGCTCGAACGGGTCGACCGACGCTACGAGATCCTGGACGACGATCGCTGGCTCGACTGGCACTTCGATTGCCGCCTGACGAGGACTTGGCCGTGAGCGTGCAGGTCGACGATCGGGTGCTGGCGACCGACGCCGAGGGCTACCTCGCTGACCGGTCCGACTGGAGTCGCGCCGTGGCCGAAGTCATGGCCGCTGCGGACGGCGTCACGCTGACCCCCGCACACTGGGAGATCATCGACTATGTGCGCGAGCACGACGCGGAATTCGGCGAGCCGCCGCCGATGCGGCTGCTCGTCAAGGCGATCGCCGCCCGCCTGGGTCCGGAGAAGGGCAAATCCCGCTATCTCTATCGGCTGTTCCCCGAGGGTCCCGCCAAGCAGGTCTGCCGCTACGCCGGCCTGCCGAAGCCCGTCTCCTGCATCTGAAGGCTCAGAGCAGGCCCCGAAGCGCTTCGCCGACGCGGGCGCAGTCAGCGCGGCTCATCGCACCGAAGAAGGGCAGCGCGAGGGTACGATTGGCCACCGCCTCGGCCACGGGAAAAGCACCGCGCCGGTAGCCCAGCTCCGCGAGCCCCGGCTGCAGGTGCAGCGGCGCGAAGTAACGGCCGGTCTGGATTCCCACTTCGCCGAGCGCCGCGTGGATCCGGTCGCGGAGCCGCCCATCGCTGGATGCCTCCAGCTCGACAACGTAGACGAACAGCGCGGTCTCCCCGAAACCCGGGCGCGAGGACGGCAGCCTCAGCCCGGCCACCTGTGCCAGCGCCTCCTCGTACCAGGCTGCAACCTGGCGCCGGCGGGCGAGGATCTCGTCGAGGCGCGCGAGCTGGGCGGCGCCCAGGGCCGCGTTGAGATCCGACAGGCGCTCGTTGAACCCGACCGCGTCCTGGTCGAACCAGCGCCCGTCCATGCGACGCCCGTGGTTCCTCAGTCGCCGGACGCCGTCCGCCAGCGCCGCGTCGGCCGTGACCAGCATGCCCCCTTCTCCGGTCGTGATCTGCTTGTTGGGGTAGAAGCCGAAGGTGCCGAAACGACCCACGGTGCCGAGAGCACGGCCGCCGCTGTTCGTTCCGAGCGCCTCGCAGCTGTCCTCGCAGTGCACGGCCCCGACGTCGCGAGCCATCCTGTCGAGGGCGTCGACATCGGCCGGGTGCCCGAAGGCGTGCACCGTCATCAGCACGTCGCCCGAGCGCAGCGCCGCGCCGACGGCTTGCGGGTCCATCGCCAGCGTGTCGGGGTCGATGTCGACGAAGTAGACGGTGGCCCCCGCCGCCAGCGCCGCGTTGGCACTGGCGGGCACGCTGAAGGGCGAGGTGACGCAGCGGAATCCCGGCTCGAGGCCAAGCGCCCGGAGCCCCAGGGTCAGCGCGGCTGTTCCCGACCCCACGGCCACGGCGTGGGGAATGTCGAGGATCTGCCGGAACGACGCCTCGAAATGCTGCACCGCCGGCCCCCGGCTGAGAGCCCCGGAGCGCAGCACGGCATCCACGGCCTCGCGGTCTGTAGCCGCGATGTCGGGGCGGGCCAGCGGCAGGAAATCGCCCATCACGACAGCGGCGCGGGCGCCTTGTCGAGCAAGGCGTTGCGCCCCGGCAGGTCGGCGAGAATGGCGGCGATGCGTTCACCGGCATTGCCGTCGCCGTAGGGGTTGCGCAGGCCCTCCAGGCCGGAGCGGAACGCCTTGCTGCGCGCCCGGGCCACGGCGGCGACGATGGCGTCCCGGTCGGCGGGCACCCGAATGATGTTGGCCGCGGCATGGCGCCCTTCCTGCCGCCGGCCGATGTCGACGGTCGGGAGTCGGAAGGACGCGGATTCCATGATCCCGCTCGAGGAGTTGCCCAGCATGAGATCCGCCGCCGCCAGCGCGCTGAAATAGGTGGGCGCCGGCAGATTGATGCGGAGCGTCGCGTCGGCGCGATCCTCGCAGAAGCGACGCGCGCGTTCGATGAGCGCGCGGCTGCCGGCATCGGCATTGGGAAAGCAGAACAGGATGGAACCCGCGACCGCCGCGAGGGCTGCGAACACCGCGTCACACTCCCCGAGGGTGTCGGCTTCGAGCGTGACCGGGTGCAGCGCCACGACCGCGAGCGGCTGCGCCGCCGGCAAGCCAAGCTGCCCCAGCAGCGTGGCGCGGGCGATGCGTTCGGAACGCTGCAGGTGATCGAGCGACGGCGCACCGACGTCGTGAATCCGCCACGGTTCCTCGCCCATCGCGCGGATGCGCGCGGCAGCCTCGGCGTGCGGCGCAAGATGCACGTGGGCCAGCTTGGTCAACGCGTTGCGCACGGCGTCGTCGACGGCGCCACGCGACACCTCCCCACCCTCGACGTGAACGATGGGAATGCGCAGCGCCATGGCTGCCGCTCCCGCCGCGAGCATCTCGTAGCGGTCGGCGATGACGAGGCAGAGGTCGGGCCGCAGTTCCGCCAGCGCATCCGCCAGCCCCAGCATCGACACGCCCATGCTCTTGGCCATGCCGACGTCGGTGTCCGAACTGAGCAGCGACTCGATGCGCGCGGCCACGCGAACGCCATCGGCGCCGACCTGGTCGCCGGTCGTGCCGAACTCGGGCGCGAGATGTGCCCCGAACAGGATCAGCGCGGGCTCGAGGGACGGCGTTGCCTCGAGCGCCTGGAGCACCCAGTAGAGATGGCTGTAGTCCGCCCGGGAGGACGAAAAGACGGCAATACGCCGAGTTGGCTTCGAATCCACGCTCACCCCTTCCACGCGTTTCTTCTATAATTCACGGCTTTTTGACAATCCGACGATCGTGAGCGAAGCCCAACACGCTACCGTGATCGTCGGCGCCATGGAGCAAAACACATGTCCCATCAAATCACCGTCATCCCCGGCGACGGCATCGGTCCGGAGATCACCCGCGCAACGCTCGGTGTTCTCGAGGCCCTCGACTGCGGTCTGGTCTTCCACGAGCACCAGGCGGGCCTGATTGCGCTCGAATCCGAAGGCTCGCTCCTGCCCGAAGCGACGCTCCAGGCGATTCGCGACACCGATGCCACGCTGAAGGGTCCGCTCACGACCCCGGTCGGCGGTGGCTTCTCGTCTATCAACGTCGAGCTGCGCCGCCGCTTCGACCTCTACGGTAATCTGCGCCCGGCCGTATCGTACCCCGGCACCGCGTCGCGCTATGGCAACGTCGACATCATCACGGTGCGGGAGAACACGGAAGGCGCCTACGGGTCGGAAGGTCAGACGATGGACGAGGAGCAGGGCCGCGCCGAGTCGATGATGATCATCACACGCGAGGGCTCGGAGCGCATCTGTCGCTTTGCCTTCGAGACCGCCCGGCGAGAGAGTCGCAAGAAGGTGACCGCCGTTCACAAGGCGAACATTCTCAAGACGACGTCCGGCCTGTTCCTCGATATCGCCCGCGAGATCGCCAAGGAGTATCCGGACATCACGTTCAACGAGATGATCGTCGACAACACCTGCATGCAGCTGGTCATGAATCCGTACCAGTTCGACGTGATCGTGACCACGAATCTCTTCGGCGACATCATCTCGGATCTGTGCGCTGGTCTGGTGGGTGGCCTCGGCATGGCGCCGGGCGGCAACATCGGCGAGACCGAGGCGATCTTCGAGGCGGTCCACGGGTCGGCGCCGGACATTGCCGGCAAGGGCATCGCGAACCCCTGCGCGCTCCTCCTGGCCGCTGCCATGATGCTCAACCACCTCGGGCTCGACGAGCAGGCCCGGCGTGTTCGCAACGCGATTCGCGAGGTCATCATCGAGAAGGACCGGGTCACGCCGGATCTGGGTGGCCACAGCAGCACGCGGCAGTTCGGCGAGGCCCTGATCGAACGCCTCTGATCGGGGCGCCCGAGGGCGGTGTTGTGAATTAGCAACAGATTTCCGGTCTTACTCGCGAATGCGGCAAGAAACCTTTGAAAAAGTGCGAAATCGCGCACAAAATCAGCGCTGAGCGTCATTGACTTGCTGTTGTTTTCTTGCCATATTTCGCACATTCGTAAGGTCCGTGGGGAACGACGCGCGATGGAGTTGCGCAACCTGCACAAGAAGGCATTGGCGACCAGCCTGGGGCTGGCGTTGTGCTGTGGGCAGGCGACGGCGGCCAACTGGCTGGATAACGGTCCCGTCGTGGCGGGCTCGGCGCTGTCCATCTCGCCCATGCCGATCACGATGATGAACGGGCTTGCCTATGGCGGGATGAAGCTCGGTTCGTGGCGTGACTACACCCGTCAGGCCCTGATGCCGGACTTCAGCATCACGCTGGGCTTCCACTACGAATTCGACCTCGGTCTGCTGGCGAACCATGAGCACCTGCTGGTGCCCGGCTTCGCAATGCTCGGCGCCCCGGAAACATCGACGCGCTTCATTCTGAACCTGAACAGTGGTGTGGCGTCGCTGACCCCGCTCGCGGGCACCGGGCAGATCGAACACAGCGCCAACGGGCTGGCCATCGACCGCGTGCTGTTCTCGCCGGGGCTGCGTCAGCAGATCGCCGACGATGCCGTCATCGATGTGGCTGCCGTCTTCGCCAATCAGCGGTTCGCATCCTGGGGCATGGGTTCCTGGGTGGCCGACGGCAGCAACGAGTGGTCGCCGTACAACTTCCCGGGGGCCGGCGACGGCTCCAGCGGCACGGGTGTGCGCTTCGCGTTTTCGAGCGAGCTGGCGCCGGGCGTTGCGGTCGATGCCGGCTATCAGTCGCGGATCGACATGGATTCGTTCCAGAGCTACCGCGGCGTCTATTCCGAGCCCGGCGACTTCGACATTCCGGCAAGCGCAACCGTCGGCCTCGTGCTCCGATCGGGCGAACGGTCGTCGTTCCGCTTCGACGTCCAGCGTGTTCTCTACAGCGACGTCAACGCCTTTACGACGAACGCCCTGCCCGACAGCTTCCTGTCGCTGCTCGGCGACGCCGGCAGCCCGTCCTTCGACTGGGAAGATCTCACGATCTACAGCGTCGGCTGGAACTACCGGATGACCGACGCCCTCGACTGGCGCGTCCAGTACAGCACGGGTCAGCAACCGTCGCCGACGTCGGACATCCTCTACCAGGCGCTCGAGCCCGAGATCGCAGACAGCAATGTGTCCGTCGGCTTCTCGCGGTGGGCCGGCCGCTCGCTGCGGGTCGATTTCGACGCCAGCTATGCACCATCCGAATATTTTCTCGGCCCGGTCAACCTGGGTCGAGCCGCCGAGATCGGCGAGGACCAGTTCGAAGTCGAGCTGAAGCTGATCTGGCAGTTCTGAATCAACACTCCTGACAGACGTCATTACGGCCCGCTCGCGGGCCGTCCTTTTTTCCGGGAACCCAACCCGACCATGGAGACGGCTGGACAGGCCCGCGGCGCGGAACGAAACTGACGGTCCAGCCCGACCGGAACAACGACTCGACGAGACCCATGGAAGTCATCCGCAACTGGTTTACCCAGCGCTTCTCCGATCCGCAGGTGCTCATCCTGACCATCCTGCTGCTGATTGGCTTCGGCATTGTCATTTTCCTGGGCGGCATCCTCGCGCCGCTCTTCGCCGCGGTCGTGATCGCGTACCTGCTGGAGGGACTGGTCATTCGACTCGAGGCCGTCGGCATCCGCCGCATCGTAAGCGTCGCGCTCGTCTTCCTGGGCTTCGTGGCGCTGGTGATCGTCCTGACCTTCGGCGTGATCCCGATCCTGTCCCGCCAGGTGACCCAGTTCGTCCAGCAGCTGCCGACCTACATCTCCCAGGCCCAGTCGCTGCTGGTGACGTTACCCGAACGCTACCCGGAGCTGATTACCGAGGCCCAGCTCAACGGCATGGTCGTTTCGCTGCAGGAGGAGCTTGCCGCGCTCGGTCAGAAGGTGGTCACCTCCACCCTGTCGTCGGTCGGCAGCGTGATCGCCTTCATCGTCTTCCTCGTCCTGGTGCCCGTGCTGGTCTTCTTCCTGATGAAGGACAAGGCGCTGATCATGGCGTACATGCGGCGCTACCTGCCGCGGGACCGGCACCTCGCCACGCGCGTCTGGGACGAGGTCGACGGCCAGATCGGCAACTATGTGCGCGGCAAGGTCCTGGAGATCCTGATCGTGGGCATCGTGACCTTCGTGACCTTCTCCTTCCTGGACCTCCAGTACACGATCCTGCTGGCCACGATCGTCGGCTTCTCGGTGCTGATCCCCTACATTGGCGCCGCCGTCGCCACGCTACCGGTCGCGATCGTCGCCTTCTTCCAGTTCGGCTGGTCGGCCGAGTTCGGCGCGGTGATGATCGCCTACGGGATCATCCAGCTCCTCGACGGCAACGCGCTCGTACCGCTGCTGTTCTCCGAGGTGGTGAACCTGCACCCGGTGGCCATCATCTGCGCGGTGCTCCTCTTCGGCGGCCTCTGGGGCTTCTGGGGCGTCTTCTTCGCCATCCCGCTGGCCACGCTGTTCAGCGCGGTGCTGAGCGCCCTGCCCGACAACGGCAGGCGATCCGAATCCGCGGAGCCAACGGAAGCGGACGCGGAGGCGGCCTAGGACCAGCTGCCCGGGAATGCCGACAGCGGCAAGCTCGTGCGCCGGGGAAAAGGCAAGCGCTGACTCCCATTCCTCCGCTCCTATGCTTCTGAGAACATAGGGTCGCGCGCGCCGGCGGTTTTTTCGGCGCAGCCGAAAGAGAAGCCAAGCGTCGACACCACTCCCGCCGGAAGCAGCACTCCGCGTTTACGCTTCTGAAAAAAAAGCGTCGCGCGCGCCGGCGGTTTTTTCGGCGCAGCCGAAAAAGAAGCCAAGCGTCGACACCACTCCCGCCGGAAGCAGCACTCCGCGTTTACGCTTCTGAAAAAAAAGCGTCGCGCGCGC
>JBCCZC010000026.1:0-24649 GCA_039188505.1 Pseudomonadota bacterium
CCCCCGCCCTCGGTACCGAGCCAGAGCTGCCCCTCGCGATCTTCGAAGATATGGTTCAGCTCGGCGTCAGGTAGGGCATGCAATCCCCGCAAGTCGTGGCGGAAACGTCTGACTTCGCCGTCCTGTGCCCGCAGCACCAGGTCCCGCCGCGAAGCACCCCAAAGGCTGCCAGCGGCATCGAAGTGTAGATCGGTGAAGGAACGACTCGCGGCCGCTGCGCCCTCCTCCGAGCCGGCGTCTAGGAGGCGCCGGAATCCGCCGTCTTCCTCCAATACGCTGATGCCGTTACTTGTACCGACCCACGGGCGACCGGTGGCATCGAATTCGATGTCGAAGATGACGTTGTCACCGATTGACCTCGGATCGGTCTCGGCGTGCCGCCACACGTCCACATCCCCGCTTTGTGGCTGGAAGCGGACGAGACCCGCGCCAACAGTGCCGACCCACACCGCACGCGCTGGTCCGATCGCAAGCGAGAATACCGGCGCTCCGGCCAGTGCCCTCTGCAAGGTCTCGAAGCGCTCGAAGACCCCGGTCGTGGGATCGAATCGCTGCAGGATGCCGGTGCTAGTCGCCAACCAGACTGTCCCTTCGCCGCCCTCCGCGAACTCCCAGACGGTGTCGCCGGCGAGCCCGGCAGGGTCGTCGGGATCATGCACCACGCGGGTGAAGGCCTCCCGGTCCTTGCCCAGCCAGGCCAGGCCACCGGCCTCAGTCCCGACCCAGATGCGGTCGGCCGCGTCGATGAAGAGTGTCTCGATCCGATCGGACGGTAGCGAGTTCGGATCCGACTCCTCGTGCTGCCAGAGTTTGAATGTCAGGCCGTCATAGCGGGCCAACCCGTCCGCCGACCCGATCCAGAGGTAGCCGGCGGCGTCCTGATCGACGACGAGGACGTTGCTCGACGGCAGGCCGTCATCCTGATCGAGCACGTCAACGGGGACCCCGCTCGCTCCGCCGACAGCAAGCATCGCCCCCAGGATCATTGCCGGTTTCCATCCGCTCGCTACAGCCATTACCCGCCGCTTGCTCTCCATGCGTTGCGGGCATTCTAGCCCGCAATTCCCGCCGATTTCGGCCCTGGCGCCCAGGAGGGCTGCCGCGAGTGTCGATTCCCGGCAGAAACCGGGCGGCTGGCGAATCGACCAAGCCGCGGCCCGCCGGTTTTCCGCCCGCGCCGGGGGGATTTCCGGCCGGCGATGGGAGTCGCGGGGCAACCGACCGCCCGGACCCGAGCAGAGGCGAGCGTGCGCCGCCCGGCAAAGTGTGCGAATCTCTTTAGGTTTCCGGGACCTGGGCGATCATGGTGACTCCCAAGGACCGGTCCGGTGCGGATGGCAGAACGACTGCATGAAGGTCGAGCAGGTTCAGGTCGATGTCAGCGAGCTGATCAAGGGCATGTACGTATGCGCCCTCGATCGCCCGTGGCTGTCGACGCCCTTCCCCTTCCAGGGGTTCGTGATCCGGAACGACACCGACATCGCGGAGCTTCAGAAGCACTGTAACTTCGTCTACGTGGACGTGCTGCGCGGCGTGCCACCGGCACCCAGCGCCACCCCCCGCGGCTGGAAACGCGATGAGGGCGACGCGAGCGAGCCGGTCGCGGAACGGGCCTCGAGTTCGGTCACAGACTCGGCCGTGCGCGCGAGCGCCGCGCGGCAGCGGTCCCGCGCCGTCAACATCAAGTCGGTTCCGCTCCGTGTCGATCACGAGCGCTATGAACCGCCGCGGGCGCTACGGAAGGAACTGCGCAAGGCCCTGGTCATCCACCGGGACCTGAGCCGCTCCATGGGTCGGATGATCGACGACATCCGCGTTGGCCGTGGGCTGGAGGTCAAGAATGTCAGGCAGACGACGGGCCAGATGGTCGACAGCATCATCCGGCACCCGGACGCGCTGATCTGGCTAGGCCGGCTGCGCGAGACGGACGGTTACGCCTACTCGCATTCGATCCGATCGTCGATCATGTCCGTCGCCATGGCGCGGCACCTCGGGCTGCCCGAACCGCAGATGCAGCGTCTCGCAATGGGCACGCTGCTCTGCGAGATCGGCAAGGCGAAGCTGCCCAGGCACCTGCTGGAGAAGAAGGACCCGCTGACCGACATCGAGATCGAGCGAGTGCAGGATCACGTCGTCCTCGGCGTCGAGCTCCTCGGACGCTGCACGGGGATGGACGACGAGGTGCTGGAGGTGGTGCAGACGCACCATGAGCGTTTCGATGGCACCGGTTACCCGAACGGTCTGCACGGCGATCAGATCCCTTTGCTGGGGCGGATCGCCGGCATGATCGACTGCTACGACGCCATGACCAGCGAAAAGCCCTACACGGACCGCATCTACTCGACGGCGCAGGCCATCGACTACTTCTTTTCGCAGCGGGACCACGAGTTCCAGGCCCAGCTGGTCGATGAGTTCATCCAGGCGATCGGCCTGTATCCGACTGGAACGCTCGTCGAGCTGAGCAATGGTGAGATCGGCATGGTGCTCGCCCAGGAACCGACGCAGCGATTGCAGCCGGAGATTCTCATCGTCCTCGACGCCGATCGCCGACCGATCGATCCGCCGCGCAAGGTCGACCTGCGGGAGCAGAATGCGCGCGCGACGTCCGACCCCGTCTCCATCCAGCGCGCGCTGCTCGCCGGCGAATACGGGCTCGATGCTGCCGCGATCCTCGAAGCCCACGCGAACCGTCGCTGGGATTGGCGCAAGCTGGGCTTCCGCGACTAGGGCCGCTCCAATGGCTTCCGGCGGTTTCTGGGCCCGATCTCGCCTGCTAGGCTCAAGCCCCATGACCGCAATGGATGACGACAGCCCATGCAGGCCTCCCAGGCGCTGCGCCTGATCCTGGCGGCCGTGGCCACCCTGGCCGTGGCCGCAGTGGTCATCGCGGTCCTCCTCGCGACCGACACGGTCCTGTCCATCTGGGAACGCCTCGACAACGTCGCGCCGTGGGCCGTCTGGCTCTACGGCGGTGGTCTGGTCGTCATCGCCGGCCTGACCGGCTGGTTCGTGCTCCGGCTCGCGCTTTTCCGCGGTTACGGCAAAACCGCCGAAGACCAGGTGAGCGCAGAGGCGTTGTCTCGCCAGATCGAGCAGCGCCGGGCTGAGGGGATCGAGGTCGGAGATGCCGAGCGGGAACTCGAGCGGCTCGAGGCGCGGCGCGCGGAGCAGCGGCTATATCTTGCGGTCTTCGGCCGCGTGAGCGCCGGTAAATCGGCCCTGATCAACGCCCTGCTCCCCGGCGCCCGGCGCAGCAGCGATCCCCGCGGCGGCACCACCCAGAAGATCGAGGTCTTCGATTGGGACCCGGAAGAGGGTCTGCCCGTACGGCTCGTCGACATGCCCGGCTTCGACCAGCGCGAAGGCGAGACACAGGGCGAGCACGCCCGGGAGGAAGCGCTGCGCGCGCATGTCGTGGTCTACGTCGCTGACGGCGATCTCGACCGCCGCCAGCACACGGAGCTGCAGCACCTCGCGAGCTTCGGCAAACCCGTCCTCGTGGCGCTCAACAAGGCCGACCAGTTCGGCGGCGCCGAGCTCGCCCAGGTGCGGCGCCGGATCGAGGAGACGATCCCGGCCGATGCCGATGCCCGCGTCGTCGCCGTCACCGCGGGCGGCACCGAGGAGATTCTGGTGGTCGCACCGGACGGCTCCGAGCGTCGCGAGCTACGTCCGCGCACGCCCAATACGGCGGAGCTGGTCCAGGCCGTCGCGAGCCTTCTGGGCGCGGATCGCGAGCGCCTCGACGAGCGCCGCGAGGCCAGCGTCCTCGCGCTGGCCAACGTGAAGCTCGAGGAGGCCGAACGCCGCTATCGGACGAAGGCCGCTGAAGCGCTCGTCGAGCGCTACGCCCGGCGCGCGGTGATCGGCGCTCTCGCCGCCGTGACCCCGGGCTCCGATCTGGTGATCCAGGGTGCGCTGGCGACCAAGCTGCTCAGCGACCTCTGCAACCTCTACGATCTCCCGCTCAAGGAGATCGATCTCGACCGCTTTCTGAAACTGGCCGGAAGCCGCGTGAAGCGCACAACGGCGATCGTGCTGGCGGTCTCCGGGAACGCGCTCAAGGCGTTCCCGGGCATCGGCACCGTGGTCGGGGGCCTGGTGCACGCCGTGGCCTACGGCATGATCTTCGATTCCCTCGGCCGCGCGGTCGCGGAGGCGCTGGCGGCGGGCGTCCCGCTCCGCGAGCGTCAGCTGGCGGATCGCTTCGAGCAGATCCTCGGCGACGGCCTCGAGGGCCGCTCACGCCACTTCGCCAAGGTCGCCATCTCGCACCTCACGCGCGACGATCGGAGTGAACCGTGAGCGAGCGGGACCTCCAGGACGCGGCAACCTCGCTCGAGAGCGTCCTCGAAGACCGGCGCATTCCCGAAGATGTCCGGGAGCAGCTGGCCGGGGAATTCGAGCAGCTCCAGGCGATGATCGACAAGCTCCGGCGGGGCGATCTGCACATCGCCGTGCTCGGCCGCGTCAGCGTCGGCAAGTCTTCCCTGCTGAATGCGCTGCTCGGCGAACCGCTCTTCGAGGTCGGACCGCTCCACGGCGTGACGCGTACGACCACGATCGCCCGCTGGGAAGACCGTGACTGCGGCGGCGTGCATCTCATCGACACGCCGGGCATCAACGAGCTCGACGGCGAGGCACGTGAACAGCTGGCCGCCGACGTCGCTACCCGGGCCGATCTCATCCTGTTCGTGGTCGAAGGGGATCTGACCGCCTCCGAGGGCGCGATGCTCGACGACGTGCTCCAGCGCCGCCCGCCGGTTGTGCTCGTCCTGAACAAGGCCGACCGCTACACGTCCTCGGAGCGGGATCTTCTCCTCGAGGCGCTCCGGGGACACGTGACGCCGCGGATCCGTGGGGAGAACGTGCTGGCGGCCGCCGCCGCGCCTGCGCCCCAGCGCGTGCTGATCCAGCGCGAGGACGGGAGTGAAAGCTGGAGCGAGCGCGCACGCGAGCCGGAACTCGATGTACTCCGCGAGCGGATCTGGGACATTCTCGAGCGCGAGGGCAAGACCTTCGCGGCCGTCAACGCCGCGATCTTCGCGGGCGAGGTCAGCGACCAGGTCGCGCGTCGGGTTGCGGAGGCCCGGCGCCTGATCGCCGAGAAGCTGGTGCGCACCTACTGCATCACGAAGGGGGTGGCCGTTGGCCTCAACCCGGTGCCCGTAGCGGACCTGCTGGCGGCAGCGGCGATCGACGTCGCGCTCGTCGTGCACCTGTCCGAGGTCTACGGGCTGCCCATGACCCGCCGAGAAAGCGGCAAACTCATCGCGACGATCGCGGCGCAGCTTGCGGCGCTGCTCGGTACCGTCTGGGGAATCCACCTGGCGTCGAGCGCACTCAAGGGCCTCAGCGCGGGACTGTCCACGGCGCTCACCGCAGGCGCGCAGGGGGCACTGGCCTACTACGCGACCTACCTGGTCGGGAAGGCCGCCGAGGAGTATCTCGTCAACGGCAAGTCCTGGGGCCCCGATGGGCCCAAGCGAATGGTTCGGAATATCCTCGAGCGCGTCGATCGGGAGAGCATGCTCGCGGACGCGCGCGCGGAGATCCTCGCGCGCCTGAAGATCTCGAGCTGACCGGGTTGGCTATGGCCGCGACACCGCGCTGCTCCGCGGTGGGTCCCGCAGCGATGTTGACTGCGCCTCTTCCACGGGTTCCAGGAAGCCCGCCCGAGCGGAACCCTCGCTAAGCCCCCGCGACCCACCCGGAGGGGCCTGAGCTACTCCGTCACCGCCTCGATCAGAGCACGGTCGTCATCCGAGATCTCGACGATCTCGAAGCCCGCCCAGTAGCGATCGGGCTGGCTCGCCGGCGAACACCACAGGCTCTCCGCACCGATGTTCACGGCCACCGGCTCATCGTCCGGACCGGTCACCTCGAACTCGAGCTGAAAGAGCAGATCCGGATCTACGGGCGCCGTCGCGATGACCATGAGCCCATGGGACGACAGGTTGCCGAGCGTACCCAGCTCCGACCGGGTCACTGCGTCGTAAACGATGACCGATCCTACCGGCACCGCGCGTTTGTATCGCCGCTTCTCCACAGACATTCCGCCCCCATGCGTTCGTTGTTGTCGTCGGCTGGCTCTCAGGCCTTTGCCGAAATCGCTTCGCCGCCCTGACCAGTCAAGCGCCGAAGCCGTGTGAATACCGCATTCAGCGCCCGGTCGAGCAGCGGCTTGTCGGGCACCTCGAAGCTCCGCGCCGTGCCGGCGTGCATGCGCTTTGCCAGGTCGACCAGCGTCTGCTCCTCGGCGGAACCGAGGTTATCCGTCAGCAGGCAGTGACCCGTGACCGGGCTGAACCAGGAGAGTTTCCGTTTGACCCATTGCCCGCTGTCAGGGTCCTGGAGCTCCAGCCAGCTGCCGAAGGCGAGCAGCCGAAGTTTCGCCAGGGCCGCCCGTTCTCCCGGCGCGAGCTTGGTCTCGAGCGACGCAAGGGAGACCGGTGGCGCCTCGCGCGGCTTCGCTTCGCGGGCGGCGGGCGCGGGAATCGGCGCGGCGATCTCTTCCGGCGGCGCCTCGGTATGCTCGTGGTCGAGGGACCATTCGATGGCCTTGGTGACGCGGTGCACCGCATCGTCTGCCTCGCTACCCCCGTAGCCGACCTGGCACAGGCCATTGTGGAGATCCTCGGAGAGCCGCGGCAGGCGCTTTCTCAGCTCCGTTGCCATGGCCGACGGCACCCGACCGCGCAGCCCCGCGGCCACGAAGCGGATGGTCGTCACGGCGTCCTGCCACTCCTCGCTCTCCTCCCCGTGACGCAGGTGGATCAGCGCAAGATAGTCGGTCCAGGCCTCGTCGATGAGCTGGCGCGCGAACTCCGGTGGGTTGTACTTCTCGATCAGCTGCGACGAGACCTCGTGCGCATGCGTGCGAGCGATGCGAAGCTTCTCCTGCCCCTTGCGCGCCTGCACCTGGCGCCGCTCGGCGAGCTGCGCCTTCCGAGCGCTGAGGCTGATGTGCTTGCGGATGTCCTCGAGGCGTTCGCTGAAACGATCGAGGTCCTCGCCATCCCCATCGGCGACGTCGTCGACCGCAGTCGTGAGCCGCGCGAGCATGTCCGAACCTTCCGGGTGATCACCGAGCCACAGGTCGCCCGCCTCGGAGAGCGTGTTGAAGAAGGCCCGAGCCGGGTGATGCTCCTCCTCGAAGAAGCCCTTGTCGGAGATCGCGACGCGCAGCAGCGGCAGCTGCAGCTTCTCGAAGAGTGTCTTGACCTGATCCATGACCGCCAGCTCGTCACGGAGGTAGTCGTAGACCATGCCCATGACGTCGATCGTCTGGTGCTGATCCGGCGCAATCTCCTTGCCCTGCTCGGCCAGAACGGCCCCCAGACGGCGCTTGATTGACTCGGCGTCGAGGGTCTCGCCCCGCTCCGGCCGGTACTGGCTCTGGAGATCGCGCAGGGCCAGGCCCATGTCCTCGGGCGCGACCTGCCGCTCTACCGGAACGGGTTTGGCTCTACCTTGCATCCGCTCGAGCAGCTCACCGATGCGCGACATCAGCATCTGCGATTCGGCGTGCACCTCACGGGTCAGGTTGTCCGCCCGCTGCACGGCTGGGCTGCGCTGCTGGCGCGGTGCCTGTGGCGCGCCGTGTCCCTGGGCGCCATGCACGCCTGGAGTTCCCTGGGCGCCCGCCGGTCCCGGTGCGTCCTCCGTCGACGCCTCCTCGCCCTCCGGTGCCGACGCTTCGCCGGCGGCGGCTGGGCCGCCCCCGGGCTCGCGCCGTTCGACCTCGTAGCGAATGTTGGGCAGGATTCCAGCCTCGATGAGCATGCCGTTGACCTCCCCGTAGAGGTCGCCGATGCGCTCCCGGAAGAGCTCCTCGAAGGCGGCGAGCAGCGTGACCTTGTCCTCGGCCTCGAGCGGCAGCTCCGCCGTCGCGCCGCGCAGGATGCGACCGACCTGCCGCGGGCCGAGCGGATTGGATTCGTCGTTGACCGGCTTGCCGCCGTTGAGGACGGACAGCCGTCGCCGGATGGCGTGCAGCTCGACGGTGAAACGCAGCTCCAGGCGATGCACCATCTGGTCGACCGCCAGTTCCTCGTCGAGCTCGTCCTCGGCAACGAGCGAAAGGCTCAGCTCGTCGTCCGCGTGCTCATCCGGCTGCTGTACCGCGTCTTCTTCGCCGCGCCAGTGAGCGAAATTTCGCTGGACGCCGTCGGCGATGCGCGCCGAGATGTCGTCCTGGTTCCGCCGCAGCAGGTTGAAGCTGGCCACCAGTCGCGCCTGCGCCTGGCTGCTCTTCGCCTTCTCGGCGGCATCGAGCATCCGGTCGCGCGTCTGCTCGACGGCGGGGCGCACCATATCCGCGAGGTGCTGTCCGAGCAGCCCCTCGCACTTGTCCACCAATTCCCTGGCGTTGCGTTGACCTGGCGGCTTCCTGCCCCCGCGATCAGCCGTTCTGGACACCCTGTTATCCCCTGTCCTGTCGCTGCCTGGCAGTCCGTCCGGCCCCGGGGCCGCCGTGCCTTGATCCGTGCTGCACCCGAACGCCGAGCGGCTGAGACAGACTGCTTTGCCTAGCCCAGCATGATAGCAACGCCGCTCCGCCCTGTCCGCCGATTTCGATTCGCTTCTGTAAACCATCGTGCCGCGGTGCGATGACCGCTGCGTCGGTCTCCCTTGCTCGCCCCGATGGCCTGTGAAACAATCCAAGCAACCTTTTGAAATAAAATAAGTTCCAGCATGATCGACCCTGATGGATACCGACCAAACGTCGGCATCGTGCTGGTGCGGGATGACAAGCGGGTCTTCTGGGCACGGCGCGTCGGGCACGACGGCTGGCAGTTTCCCCAGGGAGGCATGAGGACCGACGAAACGCCGCACGAGGCCATGGTGCGGGAACTGCACGAGGAAACCGGGTTGCGCGAGCAGCACGTGGAAGTCCTCGGTGCGACGCCCGGCTGGCTGCGCTACCGGCTCCCGAAACGCTACCTGCGCTATCGGGACAGGCCGCTCTGCATCGGTCAGAAGCAGGTCTGGTTCCTGCTTCGGCTCGTGGCTGAGGAAAGCAACGTCAATCTCGGACTAGCCGACAAGCCGGAATTCGACGCCTTCAAGTGGGTCGACTTCTGGTACCCGGCGGACAACGTGGTGCACTTCAAGCGCCGGGTCTATCGGCGGGCGCTCCGGTGCCTCGAACCGCTGATCGACGATACCGCGCGGGCCGTGGGAGGCAACGTATGAAGACGATCTACCGGGCCCAGAACGTGATCGACGCCAGCATCATCCGCGACCTGCTCGCCCAGGAAGGCATCATGGCCTTCGTCCACGGCGCGGAGCTTCAGGGCGGCGTCGGCGAGCTGCCCGCCGCGGGCTTCGTCACCGTGACGGTTGCCGACGAGGACGTGGAGCTGGCGCGCGGCATCGTCGAGGCCTTCGACACGAGCAATCGGGAGGCCGATGCCAAGGACGAGAACCGCTGGGATCCGTCCGACTCGCTGCTCGACTGGAAGTCCTGAATTCTCCTCCGGGAGCGGCCCTCGTGGCCGTTCCAGCGCCGGGATCCCTGAACGTCAGGCCGCGAGTGCGGCCTCGAGGCTGGATCGGAACTGCTCGATATCGGCATCGGTCTTGGTTTCGGTCGCGCAGACCAGCAGCGCATTGTCGAAGCCGTCGAAGTCGGCACCCAGCGCCACGCCCGCAACGATCCCGTCCTGCGCCAGCGCGTCGATCACGGCGACGGCGCTCCGCGGCAGTTCGACGACCGCCTCGTGGAATCGAGCCGCGTTATCGAAGCGAAGCGAAACACCCGGGATGGAGGTCAGCGCTGCCAGCAGCCGCCCGGTCGTGCCGTGACAGACCGTCGCGATCCGCTCCAGCCCCTCGGCACCCAGCATGGCCATGTAGATCGTCGCCGCGGTGACGAGCAGGCCCTGATTGGTACAGATGTTGGACGTCGCTTTCGCGCGCCGGATGTGCTGCTCGCGCGCCTGGAGCGTCAGCGTGAACCCCGGCTTGCCGTCGAGATCGAGCGTTCGCCCAACGAGGCGCCCCGGCATCTGACGCACCAGAGCCTGGCGGCAGCACAGGATCCCGAAGTAGGGGCCGCCCGAGGAGAGCGGTACGCCAAGAGGCTGCCCCTCGCCGCAGACGATGTCGACACCCTTCGACCCCCACCGGCCGGGCGGCTCGAGGATCGCGAGCGCCATGGGATTCACCACGCCGATGACCATCGCACCCAGCGCGTGACCCGCATCGGTCAGCCCGTCCACGTCCTCGAGCTGACCGAAGTAGTTGGGTTGCGCCACGACAACGGCGGCCACGTCCTCGCCTGACCACGCCGCCACCGCCGCGGCAGGCACCGTCCCGGACTGCGGATCGTAGGCCAGCTGTTCGATCCTGATCTGCTGGGGCGCCAGCAGCGTCTCGAGCGTGCGCCGGTAGGCCGGATTCAGTGTGTCGGGGACGAGCACACGCTGGGACTTCGATTTACGGTTGGCTCGGACCGCCATCAGGATGGCTTCTGCCAGCGACGAGGCGCCGTCGTAGAGCGAGGCGTTGGAGACGTCCATGGCCGTGAGATTGGCCATCATGGTCTGGTATTCGTAAATGACCTGCAGCGTTCCCTGGCTGGCCTCGGCCTGGTAGGGCGTGTAGGCCGAGTAGAACTCACCGCGGGTCGTGATCTGCCACACCGCGGCGGGAATGTGATGCTCGTAGGCGCCACCGCCCGCAAAACAGAGCGGCGTGCCGTCCTGGGCGGCGAGCTGCCGCATGCGGCGCGACACCGCCATCTCGCTCAGGCCGGGGGCGACGTGCTCGAGGCCATCGATCCGAAGTGCCGCAGGAACCTCGTCGAAGAGTTCCTCGACGCTGGCCGCGCCGATCGTGGCGAGCATTTCGGCCTCGTCGGCCTGCGTGTGGGGAATGAAAGGCATGATCGTTTCTCAGGCGTTGAGCGAGGAAAGGCGCACAGGGTCCAGATCCGACGCGAGCAGAGCGTGAAGCGGCGCGGCGGCAGACGCCGCCGCAAAGGAATCACTCGTCCTCGAGCAGCTGCCCGTAGGCGTTTGCGTCCAGGAGCGCTGCCAGGGGGTCCGCTTCGCCGGGGCGGACGACGAACAGCCAGCCGTCGTCGTAGGGCGACTCGTTCACCCGCTCGGGGGCATCGGCGAGTTCCTCATTGACGGCGACGACTTCGCCGCCCAGGGGGCTGTAGACATCCGACGCCGCCTTGACCGATTCGACGACGGCATGGGCCGACTCCGCCTCGACGTCATCGCCGACCTCGGGGAGTTCGACGTAGACCAGATCACCCAGGAGCGACTGGGCGTGATCGGTGATGCCTACGCGCACGAGGCCGTCGTCCTCGAGCCGGGCCCACTCGTGGGATTTCATGTATTTCAGATCGCCTGGTATCTCGCTCATTGGTCAGTCCTGCTGGGGTTGGCGTCCGCCGCGGTGCGGCTCCGCGAAGCCCGGTAGTTTAATCAAATCCGCGCCGCAAAGCGCGGAACCCTCGGTCCGTTCAGACCTTGATCTGCGCCTTGCCGTCTCGCACGAAGGGGGCTTTGACCACCCGTGCCGTCGCGGCCCGGCCGCGGATATCGACGGCAACGGTATCGCCGGCGTCGACCGGGATCCGGGCGAAACCGATCGACCGCTGCAGCGTCGGCGAGAAGGTCCCGCTGGTGACCACACCGCTGTCGCCGATGGTCTGACCGTGGCGCAGAACGCCGCGATCCTCGAGCAGCAGGCCCACGAGCCTGTGCGTCACACCGGCCTCCTTCTGCCGGAGGAGCGCGTCGCGGCCGATGAAATCGCGCTCTGCGGGGTCGAGCGCCACGGTCCAGCCGAGGGCGGATTCGTAGGGCGTTGTGGTCTCGTCCATGTCCTGGCCGTACAGATTCATGCCCGCCTCCAGGCGCAGCGTGTCCCGCGCGCCAAGGCCGCAGGGCCGGACCCCGGCATCGA
Organism: Pseudomonadota bacterium; assembly: GCA_039188505.1. Taxonomy (GTDB): domain Bacteria; phylum Pseudomonadota; class Gammaproteobacteria; order Xanthomonadales; family SZUA-38; genus JBCCZC01. The sequence continues at coordinate 11,929 of JBCCZC010000026.1, forward strand.
CGAGCGATGCCCAGAATTCGGGTGCGCTGCGGGCCGGCACCATGATCTCGAAGCCGTCCTCGCCGGTGTAGCCGGTCCGGGCAACGAATAGGTCGGCAATCTGCGCGCCGCTGAAGCGCTTGAGGGCCAGCGCGGCAGCGCCGTCGTCGGCGCTCATGACGCTGGCCGCGCGCTCGCGCGCCTGCGGCCCCTGAACGGCGATCATTGCGAGATCGTCGCGCTCGCGCACGATGACGCCGAAGGCCGCAGCCCGCGCTTCGATCCAGGCCAGGTCCTTGTCGCGGGTTGCCGCGTTGACGACCAGCCTGAAGAAGGACTCCTCGAGGAAATAGACGATGAGATCGTCGAGCACCCCACCGCGCTCGTCGAGCATGCAGGTGTAGAGTGCCTTGCCGGGCGTCTGCAGCTTGGCGACGTCGTTGGCGAGCAGGTAGCGCAGGAAGTCGCGGCAGCGGTCGCCGTCGAGATCGACCACGGTCATGTGGGAGACGTCGAACATACCCGCAGCCTGGCGCACCGCGTGGTGCTCCTCGATCTGCGAGCCGTAGTGAATCGGCATGCTCCAGCCGCCGAATTCGACGAGCCGCGCACCAGCCGCTTCGTGCTTCCCATGGAGGGTCGTGTGCTTGGCCATCGCCCGCTGCTCCCGGTGCATTTCAGTCTGGGGTGGGGCACTATAAAAGGTCGCCCGGACCTTGCCAACCGCATGGATCAAATCCCGCCTGGTGGTACCGGTCACGGCCTTTTCATCCACCCTTGGGAACGATGCGCGTCCCCGCCAAACAGGAACGGAATGACCCCCGATGGGCCACAGACTGTCCAAGATCTACACGCGCACGGGCGATGCCGGCACCACCGGTCTCGGCGACGGTTCACGGGTCGACAAGGACGATCCGCGCGTCGCCGCTTACGGCACCGTTGACGAGGCAAACAGCGTCATCGGCATGGTGATCGCGCAGCTGAGCGACCCGGCCGTGGTCGCGTGCCTGACCGACGTCCAGCACGACCTCTTCGAGATCGGCGGCGAGCTGTCGCTGCCGGGCTATGAGGCCATCACCGAGGACCACGTGCTGCGCCTCGAACAGCAGCTCGACGCCTTCAACGAGTCGCTGCCGGCCCTGAAGGAGTTCGTGCTGCCCGGCGGTGGCATGCCAGCTGCCACGTGCCATCTGGCCCGCACGGTCGTGCGGAGAGCCGAGCGGGCGGCCGTCAGCCTGGGGCGAGACATCGACGTCAGCGCCGTCTCGCTCCGCTATCTCAACCGGCTGTCCGACCTGCTGTTCGTGATCGCGCGACGTCTCGCCCGGGCCTCCGGCCACGGCGAGCAGCTCTGGCAGCGCGATCGCTGAGGCGCGATGCTCCTCCTGACCCACGAGAGTTTCCTCGCGCACGACACCGGGCACGGCCATCCCGAGCACGCCGGCCGGCTCGAGGCCGTCATCGGCGCGCTGGACGACGCCAAACTCCCGGACCTGGGCAGGCAGGCGCCGCCGCTCGGCACCGCCGAGCAGATCCTCCTCGCGCACCCGCGGCGCCACTTCGATGGCGTTCTCGACCTGATACCTGCCGCGGGCCGGGCCGGTATCGATGCCGACACTATCGTCTCCCAACGCTCGGGCGAAGCGGCGCTCCATGCCGTAGGGGCGGTGTGCGCCGGCGTCGATCACGCGTTCAGCGGCGCTGCAGCGCCGCGCGCATTCTGCGCCGTTCGGCCTCCCGGGCATCACGCGGAGGGCACCCGGGCCATGGGGTTCTGCCTCTTCAACTCCATCGCTGTCGGCGCCCACTGGGCCCTGGACCGCGAGCTGGCCGGGCGCGTGGCGATCCTCGATTTCGACGTCCACCACGGCAACGGTACGCAGGACATCTTCTGGGACGAGGGACGGGTTCTGTTCGCGTCCTCGCACCAGTTCCCTCTCTATCCCGGCACGGGCTCCGCCGACGAGCAGGGGTCGATGAAGAACATCCTGAACGCACCGCTGGCTCCGGGAACGGGCGGCGCGGCGTTCCGCGAGGCATGGGGGCGCCTCTTCGACGGCATCGACCGCTTCGAGCCGGACCTCATCCTGGTGTCGGCGGGCTTCGATGCCCACCGCCTCGATCCCCTGGCCGATCTCGATGTCGGCACGGCGGACTACAGCTGGATCAGCGAGCAGATTCTGGCCCTCGCGCAGGCCCACGCCCACGGACGGGTCGTGTCAGCGCTCGAGGGCGGCTACAGCCTGACCGCACTGCGTGAGGCCGTGCCCGAGTACCTTCGCGCCCAGGCCTAGTCCCGCCCCCTTTCGGCTCAGTCGCCGGCCTCATCCAGAGCGATCGAGAGCGCCAGCTCGAGGACCGCGATGTCCTCATGGCCTGGCTCCAGATCAACGGCAGCGAAGAGCTCGCTTCTCGCCTCGTCGAGGCGACCCGCATCGATTGATGCCCGCGCAGCGGCGCGATAGGCCGCCGCGAGGTCCCGCCGGAGTTCCCCCAGGCCGGCGACGCGAGGATCGGTCTGCCCCGCGTCCGACAGGCGACTGCCGGCTCGCGGAAGCTCGCCGGCCGCGAGGGCATCCCGCGCATCGTCCACCAGGCGCCGAGCCAGCCGGGTCAGCCCCGCCTGTACCCGAGGATCACCGCGGTCGATGCTCAGCGCGGACTTGAGGGCGTCGAAGGCCGACGCACCGGGAGGCTGCATGAGCTGACCCGCGTCGAGGGCAGCTTCCGCTTCGGCAAGCCGCCGTTCGAGGAGGGCCTGGTCCGCAGCCGACAGGGCGCTACCGCCACGCTGCCCTCGGTACAGCGTCAATCGCTGTCGAGCTCGCTCGAGGCCGGGCAGCGATGGCCGGACAGCTTCGATGGTCGCAATGGTCTCGGCCGCACGATCGAGCTCGTCCTCCTCGAGGTCGATCTCGGCCAGCGCCAGAAGACGTCGCGCAACCTGCGTCACCCCCGCTTCTGCTCGCTCGTCACCCGGTCGCAGCGCGAGGGCCTCGCGATAGACGGCCAGGGCGTTCGCGTCCGCGGGCCGGGTCAGCCGATCCTGCGCAGCAAGGCTTCCCCCCCGCTCCAGCAGCGCGTCGAACGCTGCGTCCCGCCGGGCCTGGGCCGCTGCCGCTTCGGCGGCGCCGCGCACCGTCTCCAGCTGCCGCTCGAGGCGGCTGCTCTCATCGGCCGGTACGCGCCCGGCAATGCTGCCGAGCGCCACCTCGGCGTCGAGGAACCGTCCCTGCGCCACGGCAGCTTCGAAGCGGCCAACGAGCCCTTCCCGGATCTTCTCGAGACCGGCGAGCGCCGCGGCGGTGTCCGCTTCGAGCGCGAGGACGGCCCCGAAGCTCTGCCACGCATTGTCCTCCTCGGGAGTCACCAGCCGCCCCGCGGCGACCGCTGTGGCCGCGGCGGCCAGCTGGCTGGCGACATCCGCCGCGCGCGCCGCCGCAGCGGCGGCGGCCTCGGCCGCGGCATCGTCGGTAGGAGCTGCTGGCGTCGGTTCGGAGACCGCGGCCGGGGCGTCATCAAGCGCGAGGGCATCCAGACGCCCCCGGGCGGCTACGACGGCACCGAGCGCCGGTGCTACCGCCTCTGCACGCTCGAGCTCCGCGGTGGCGGCACCGAGGTTACCGGCGACCAGGGCTGCATCGAAGCGCCGCAGGAGTTCACCGGCCACCAGATCCAGACCCGCGCGCGCCTGTTCGTTGCCGGGATCCAGTTCGAGCACCCGGGCGTAGAGCTGGTTGGCGTACTGCTGGGAATCACCGTAGTAGTGCTGGTACTCGTAGGCCGCACGCGCCCGGTCCAGGAGACGCCGCACCTCGGGATCGGGCAGATAGCCCAGCAGCGTGTCGCGATACCACCAGCCGCCGGCCGCCGTCGCAGCGACAAGCAGCAGCGAGAGCCAGAGGCCCCAGCGGCTGCGCTTACGCACGGGCGGCGGCCGCGCGGCGGCCTCGGCTGGCGTGAAGGCGGGCTGGCTGACGGTCCGATCGAAGCTCGAGAGCTCGTCCAGCGAGCCCAACGTCGGCTCCTGGCGCAGCTTCCCATCCGGTCTCGGCGTCGCGGAAACCGCAAGCCCCGGCGCGCTCGCGGGCGGCTTGCGCGGCTCGGGCGTCGGCATGGCGGTGGTCGCGTCTGGATCGGATGCCGGCGATGCCGCGCGCGCGCGGTTCTGCGGCCGCGGCGTCGGCACCTCGACGCGCGGCGTCTGCCCGGTGATCACCTGGGCCTCGAGCGCCTTGAGTTCACCGACCGCCGCCTTGCCGATCTGGAAGCGGTCATCCGGGTGCTTTGCAAGGAACCGGTCGAGCACCGGCTGGATGAAATCGAGATGGCGAGGCAGCGGCGGCACGGGTTCCGTGACGTGCTGAATGCCGACGGCGACGGAGTCGTTGCCACGGAAGGGCGTTCCGCCGGTGAGCAGCTCGTAGAAGACGATCCCGAGCCCGTAGAGATCGGAGCGCCCGTCGAGATCCTTGCCCCGCGCCTGCTCCGGACTCATGTACTGCGGCGTGCCGATGACGGCGCCCGTGCGCGTCATCTGCGTCGAGGAGTTCACTGCCCGCGCGATGCCGAAATCGGTGAGCACCGCCGTCAGATCATCCCGGAAGAGGATGTTCTCCGGCTTCACGTCGCGGTGCACGAACCCCTTCTCGTGCGCGTAGTCGAGGGCCGCGGCGATCTCACGGACGACCCGGATCGCGAAGGGTACATCGACCTTGTCCGCGGCGATGCGTCCCGCCAGATCGCCGCCAGACAGGTACTCCATCGCGATGTAGGGCTGCTCGTCGTGCACGCCGACGTCGTGAACGGCGACGATATGAGGGTGATAGAGGTTCGCGGCGATGCGCGCTTCGCGCGAGAACCGCTCCGCGAAGGTCGGATCGACGAGGAGGACCGGCGACATCACCTTCAGCGCAACGCGGCGCTCGACGGACTGCTGCAGAGCGAGATAGACGGTCGCCATGCCGCCCCGCCCGAGCTGTCGGTCGATACTGTACCCCGGAATATCCAACGCTAGCTCGCCAATCTCACCGGTTGCCTGCGCCTGCATTCTGCCTCATTTCCACGGACCTTACTTCGCTCCGACGCGTCGGCACTCGAAGACATTGGGCATCGCGGCCAGCCGGGACAGGACGAAACTGAGCTGCTCGAAGTCGCGCACTCGCAGCCGGAGCCGAACCTCCGCCTCGCCGGTGGAGCTGTCGACCTGGCTGTTCATCTGCAGGACGTCGATGCGCAGGTTTGCCAGCAGGTTGCCGATATCGCGGATCAGTCCCGGGCGGTCCAGGGCCTGGACGATGACGTCGGCCTGGTAGGCGCCCGCCCCGCCGGCCCAGGCCACGTCGAGCATGCGCCCGGATTCCTCCTTGAGGAGCTGCGCCACGTTCGGACAGTCCTCGCGGTGGACGCTCACGCCGCGGGTCCGGGTGATATAACCCACGATCGGATCGCCGTGGACCGGCGAGCAGCACTTCGCCAGCGTCGTCGCGAGGTTACCCACGCCCTCGATGAGGATCTGCCCACCACCGACGGGGGCTGGCCTCGCGGGCGCCAGCGAGAGCGCGTTCTTCGGCTCGCTGGTGTTCTGCAGCGCGTTGGCGATCTGGCCGGCCGTGATCTCGCCGGTGCCGACGCCTTCGTAAACGCCCTCGAGATCGTGCTTGTTGAAGCGTTCGGGCAGATCACCGAGGTCGGCCGTCGACAGGCCCAGGCGCTTGAGCTCCCGGTCAAGGTGGTCGCGACCGTCCGCCACGTTCTGGTCGTGGTCGGCCTTGCGAAACCACAGACGCACCTTGGACCTCGCCCGGGAGGTCTTCAGGTAGCCGAGCGACGGCACCATCCAGTCGCGGCTCGGGTCGGGCTCCTTGCCGGTGAGAACCTCGACCTGCTGACCGTTTTTGACCTCATAGGTCAGCGGGACAATCCGACCGTTGACCTTGGCGCCCCGGCAACGGTGTCCGACATTCGTGTGCACGTGGTAGGCGAAGTCGAGGACGGTCGAACCGACGCGGAGGTCGATCACCTTGCCGCGCGGGGTCAGCACGTAGACTCGATCGTCATCCGCCTCCGCGCTGAAGTCCTCGAGCAGCGGGTCGTCGTCGCCGGACGCCTCGATGAGCTGGCGCATGGCGTTGAGGCGCCGCTGGAACGCCGGGTCGTGGGAGCCACCTTCCTTGTAGCGCCAGTGGGCCGCGACCCCGAGCTCCGCGTCCTCATGCATCTGCCGGGTGCGAATCTGGATCTCGACCGGCTTGCCCTCGGGACCGAAGATGGCCGTGTGCAGCGACTGATAGCCGTTCGGCTTGGGGTTGGCGACGTAATCGTCGAACTCGCCGGGGATCGGATGCCAGCCCGCATGGACGAGCCCCAGCACCTGGTAGCAGGCGGCGACATCGTCGACGAGGACCCGGAGCGCCCGCACGTCGAAGAGTTGGTCGAAGGCCAGGTTCTTGCGCTGCATCTTCTTCCAGATGCTGTAGATGTGCTTCGGCCGACCGAGCACATCCGCGTCGATGCCGTCCGCATCGACGACGCGCTCCACCTCCGCGACCAGCTCCTCGATGTAGCGCTCACGGTCCTCGCGGCGCTCGTCGAGGAGCCCCGCAATCCGCCGGTACATCTCGGGCTGCAGGAACCGGAAGACGAGGTCCTCGAGCTCCCACTTGAGGTGCCAGATGCCGAGCCGGTTGGCGAGCGGCGCGTGGATCGCTGCGGCCCGCCGGGCGAAGAGGCTCCGGATCCGCGGATCGGCGCCAGCGACCGCGCGCAGGGCGACCAGCCGATCGGCGACCACGATGAGAAGGACCGGCACATCGCGCACGAGAGCCAGCAGGAGCCGGCGAAGGCCCTCGGCATCACCGTCCGTCCGGTCGGGATCGTAGTCGCGCTCGAGCTTGTCGATGTCCAGGAGCTGGTTGACGAGTCGGCCCGTCCGCTCCGGCAGCGCGCCGTTGTCTTCAGCCCCGGCGCGCAGGCGATGGTAGCGGCAGGCCGCCAGGAGCGTATCGGGATCGACGCGCAGGTCCTCGAGGACCACAAGCAGCTGCAGCAGGTGCTCGTCGGAACGCAGTCCGTGGCCGAGGTCGAGATCCGGCGGGCTGGCGCCCAGCTCGGCGTCGAGCACGTCGGGCACGCCCTCGGGGTGGGCCGCCTTGAACGCGCCCCACCACCTTTCGATCGATCTGAACTGGCGGCCCGAGCGTTTCATCCGTGCGAGATGGGTCCCTGTCCCTGGCGAAGGGAATCAGCATAGTCAACAGAGCTGAACGCGTCGCCCCCCGGCCGTGCGGCCAGGGGGCGCGTCAGACGCGTCGAATCAGGGTTGGGATACGTTCACGACGAAGGTGAGCACGTCGGGATTGACGTTGCCCACGGCATCCTCGAGCTGGAAGGCGAGCAGCTTGATGCCGTTGCCGGCTTCCGCGTCCACCACGAGGCGCACCGACTTGCTGTCGACATCGGCCTGGGTGAAGAACTCGCCCTCTTCCAGCGTCACGCCGTCGCGGCGGACGCGGATGTCCGAGTTGCCCTGGACCAGCCGGTACCGCGACGTGGCGTCAGCGCTGTCGACATCCGTCACCAGCAGGTTCGACGAGGTCATGTTCAGCCCCGCGCCGGCAGCGATCGAGACCTGCGTGTCGGTGCCGTCTGCCTCGACCGGCGGCTCGTCGTCCGTGTTGGTGACGTCGATCCTGATCGTCGCCGTGCCGACGTCGATACCGTCGGACGCGCCGACGACCACGTCGACGAACTTCCCGTCGACCGGCAGCGCTTCGAAGTCGATCGGACCGGCATCGGCCACCCGCAGGACGCCGTTCGGGCTAATCGTGAAGGCGTCCGCAAAGGACGACGGGGTCGCACCGATGATGCTCCACTCCACGATCGTGTCCTCGACGTCCGAATCGGTGGCATCGAGGTTGTCCACGACGCCCTCGAAGTCTTCGGTGATCTCGAGCTGACCCACCACGGGCGTGATGACCGGTATGGCGTTGGCCACGCTGACCCGGATCTCGACCGAGGTCTCGAGGCCCTCCTGGTCGGTCGCGGTCACGATGATGGTCGCCGCACCGCGACGGCCGTCGTCGAGCGTATAGACCAGCTGCCCGTCACCATCATTGTCGGCCACAAAATTCTGGAAGATCGTGTTGGGATCGTCCCGGGTAATGGTGACTTCCACGGTCTCCGGCTCGCCGAAGGGACCGGCGGACACGGCGTCGAGCCAGCCTGCGTACTGCAGGAAGGACGCCGGGAATTCGACGCCGGCGACCCACCGTTGGGCGGCGCAGGTCGGATCGTCGAAGGCAAAGCCGCCGGTCGGGCCGTCCTGAACCAGCTCGCAGTAGCTGGAGGCCGTCAGGATCGTGCCGACGCCCTTGTCGGTGACCACGCGCTTGCTCTCCGGGGGCGGGAACTCTCCACCGGCCGCGATGCGGAAGCTGGGCGGATCATTGACGTTCAGCACGTCGATCACAATGGCCGCGCCGTTCGAAACGCCACCCTCGGCGTCGACGCCGGCAATGGTCAGCGTCACCTCGCCGAACGCATTCGGCTTCGGCGTCACGTAGACCCGGAGGATGCCGCCATCGCCGCCGGGCGACGAGAACTCGACGCGCACGTCCTCGGGCCCGATCACGTCGGGGCGCGAGCTCTGGATCGACGCACAGCCGTCCTCGGCATCACAGCTGATTCCCGACCCGTCTGGGTCGTCGAGGCGCAGGCGGAAGGTGTCGGCGTTGTCGAGCCGCGTCTCCGCGCTATCTTCATCAAGCTCGAAGGGCGCCTGCGCGGTCGGCAGCGTACCGGGGACGGTCAGTACCGGCGCCAGGTTGCCGGTCTCGAGAATCGTCACCGGGTGCGACAGCGCGATGTGATCGGGTACGGCCTTGGAGCCGTCGTTCACGAGCGCGACCGCGTCGATGCGGAGCCGGTCCCCAGCGCCACCGCCCGTCAGCGGTCGGTCGGCGCGGATGACGACCCGGTCGCCCGCCTCGAGGCGACCGAGCTCCGTATCGACGTAGCGGCTGCCAGTGCCGACGGCCACGCAGCCTGACCGGGCCGGGTCGCAGACGCTCCAGCTGCTGTCGAGGGCGACGGTGGCCGGACCCGTGGCCGGGAAGTAGTCCCGCAGCGCCACGCTGTCGATGGCCGCCAGGCCGCAGTTCTGCACGATGTACTCGTACTGGAGCGAATCGCCATCCAGGGACGGGGCGCGAACGAGTCGGGCGTCGAACTTGAGATCAGCCTGACCCGGAATCGTCGGTTCGGATTCGAAACCGTCGACGAAGGGCAGGCCCGTCGGCTCGATTTCGACGTTCGGACAGAGCGGATCATCCGCGGCCGAGAGCATCGGCGGGAGCTGCTCCACCGAAATCGCGGTCGGCGCGAAGCACAGCAGCCCCGGGGAGAAATCGAGGTCCAGCAGGCGACTCCCCGGGCGGAATTCGACGGCGGCGATACCCATGTAGTCCGCCTGCACGCCGTTGGCGTCGGTCAGGCGCAGCTGGTCGCCGTCTGCCGACGGACGCTCCAGGCAGAGCAGCGTCTCGGCGACGGTCGCGGAGATCCGTCCGAAGAGGCGCGTCGCCGAGGCGGGGGTGTACCGGATCTGGCCGCCGACATCGATCTCGCGTTCGATGGCGGCGAGGTCGGCGATGAGATCGAACTCGGCGCTGAGGCCGGTCGCTCCTTTCGCGATGGTCACCGCGGGTGATGCCCCGGTTGCCTGCGGCACGCAGGCCGGGAAAGCGCCCTTCGAGACCGGCGTGACCGTGATCGACCCCCCGGAGGTTTTCGGCAGGCGCACGCTGTCGAGCGGGTAGGCCCGGCCGTCGAGGATCAGCAGCCGCCGGCCGTTGCCCTTGGGCACCCCGGCACAGACGCGGTCGCCCGCGGTGCTGGAAACCTCGAGAACGCCGCGCGCGGCATCCCAGTTCCAGGCAGCCACGTCGATCGACTGGATCAGGGCACCCTTACCGTCACGCACGATATGCAGCGACGGCTGGCCTGTGGCCAGCACGGGGGGACTCAGAAGCGCGGCTCCGGCAAGCAACAGCCCGCCAGCGCTTACGCGCAGGAACACATTCTTCATATTCGGTACCAACCTGGGCCTTGGGCCCTGTTGTGTCGTCACTTGGGTGCGGATACGAGGTTGCGGAAAGGGCGAGAGAGTCGCCGCCCGACCGCTGATCCTTGCGTTCCGCGGTTGGTCATCGGTAGCCTTGCCCGCCTTCGGAACGAGCAGGTCGACTCGTGGTTCGACGTCAGGCAAACACCAATACCACTCTTATTTTTTTAAGGTGTCCCGGTGCGACCAGCTGCCCCGGGTACGGCAAGGATCGTAACACGATCACCGCGGGGCGAAGTTAATATTTTGTTCCGTTCTCAGGCGCTTAGAAGGCGCATTTTCAGTAGACTTGGTGACCCCAGTGAGCATTGCGACAGGTGATTCGATGAAAGGCACTTTCCTGGTGACGGCTGGACTGCTGCTACTCTCCCTCGGCGCCCTGGCCCAGGACAGCTTCAGCACCCTCGAAGAACGCATGTCGGGCAGGGACTTCGAACGGGCCGGCCTCGACAAGCTGAGCCCGGCTGAGCTCGAGTTCCTCAATGACTGGCTCCGCGGCAAGGGCCTCGCGCCGGCGCGGGCCGCGGCGACGGGCGCACCGGCTGCCGCCGGAGCCCCCGCCGTAACCGAGGAACAGATGGGCCTGCGACGGAAGACCACCCAGTCCGAGCGCGTCGTGATCGAGTCGAACATCGTCGGCACCTTCCGCGGCTGGACCGGGCGGAACAAGTGGACGCTGGCGAACGGCCACGTCTGGGAGCAGGTCGGCGGCGAGACCTACACCGCCCAGGTCACCGAGAATCCGGACGTGCGCATCGAACCGAAGATGCTGGGCTCCTGGAAGATGTACGTCGACGGCTACGGCCGGAGCGTCAAGGTCCGCCGCATCAAGTAGGTCGTTCAGGTCGCGGGCAGCACCGTCCGCGACCGCCGCAGCCAGTAGCCGCCCATGGTCAGACCGCGGGCGGCCATGAAGAGGGTGAAGGACAGCCACAGGCCGTGGTTCCCGAGCCCCTGCGTCAGCCACCACGCGGGCAGGAAGACGCCGAACGCGGATGCCGCCATCGCGATCATCATCTCGCGGCCCCAGGTCGCGCCGATGAACACGCCGTCGAGCCAGAAGCACCAGGCGCTGACCAGCGGCAGGACCACCAGCCAGGGCAGATAGGTCAGCGCCGTCGCGCGAACGCTCTCGATATCGGTGAGGCCCCGAACGATGGCCGCTCCACCCACCGCGTAGGCCACGCAGAAGACCACCGCCACGCCGATCGTCCAGAGCCCGGTGCGCCGCACCGCGCGCCGCAGCGCCGCCCGCCTGCCCGCACCCACCGCGCGTCCCACGAAGGCCTCCGCCGCATGCGCGAAGCCATCGAGCGCATAGGACAGGAAGTGCTGCAGGTTCATCAGGACGGCGTTTGCCGCCAGGATGTTCTCGCCCAGCCGGGCGCCCCACCAGGGAATCATCGAGAACACGAGGATCATGGCGAAGGTGCGCAGGGCGATGGCACGGTTCAGGCGCAGCATCGTGAGACTCTCGCCGAGATCGAGGACGCGCCCCCAGGCGACACTCCGGACGCGGCCGGTGCGCCACGCCAGCAGGAGCCCCACGATCACGGCGAGCGCCTCGCCGATGACCGACGCCCAGGCGACCCCCGCCACGCCCCAGCCCAGGCCCATCACGAACACGAGATCCAGGACCACGTTAACGCCGTTGGCGATGAGCAGCATCGCCATGGGCGCCCGGGCGTTCTGAACGCCGAGGAACCAACCGACGAGGGCGTGGGTCGCGAGCGTGAACGGCGCGCCCCAGACACGGATCAGAAAATAGGTGCGCGCGCCCTCTTCCACCGCCGCAGTGGCCTCCGTGACCCCGAGCGCGAGATCGATGACGGGTCGTTGCAGGAGCAGCATCAGCGCGGCGCAGGCCAACGCCAGCAGCAGCGCCTGCGGCAGCAGCCGGGCCACGCGCGCGGTGTCCTCCCGGCCGAACGCCTGGGCGGTGAGGCCCGTCGTTCCCATCCGCAGGAAACCGAAGCCCCAGAAAACGAAGCTGAAGACCATGGCCCCGACAGCGACCGCACCCAGATAGGCCGGATCCGGTAAATGGCCTAGCACGGCAGTGTCCACGAGTCCCAGCAGCGGGATGGAGATGTTCGTCAGGATCATCGGCGCGGCGATCCGCCAGAGTTCCCGGTGGCCGGGCCAGTTCCGATCGAGCGTACTCATGGTTCGGGCACGGCCTGCCAGGCCGCGGCCAGGCGCTTGGCGCTGACCTTGCTTGCCGTCCGCAGGCGCTGGGCGAAGAGCGACACGCGATACTCCTCCAGGAGCCAATGGAACTCGTCGAGCTCCGCCGGGTAGTCCTCGAGCTCCGCGACGCGCCGCAGGTAGCCTTCCCAGAAGCCCGCAACCCGATCCTGGCGCCCGGCATCGGCGGCGGGGTCGAGCTCGAGACGCTCGATGCGCTCCTGCATGGCCCGCAGATAGCGCGGGTAGTGGCGCAGCCGGGCGAGGGGCACCTCCGTGAGAAAGCCCGGGTAGACGAGGTAGCCGAGCTGACCGTCCAGATCCTCCCAGGCGCCCGGAAACAGGGCCTGGAGATCGGCGCCGTAAAGCTGCCGGCGAAGCTCTTGATAGCGCTCGAGCGTTTCGCGCAGCACCGGCAGCGTCTCGGACGCG